>CAYUCJ010000252.1:0-5218 GCA_964443285.1 uncultured Desulfobacteraceae bacterium
GGAATCCTGGATAGGGATTGTTTGTCGTCGAGGGAGATGAGGACATCGGTCTTGTCACTCAGGGCAAGGGGCTTCGTTCCGGTGATTCTGGAACGGGTAACACATCGGCCGAAGCCTCTGATTTCGGCGGGATAGGAATCAAAAGCAAGAATGGAAAACCCGGCTTCCGCCAGGGCATCATTCAGAAGCCCGCCCGCAGCGATGGTTCCGTCGCCTGACATTCCGCAGATTTCGACTGTTATATCCTTGACCGACATCCTAGAATTCCGCCCACCACGACGTGTTCATGTTCATCTCCCGCACCTTGAAAATGGATTCACCGGAAACCTTCGCCTGGACACGGCAGCCCGCCAGGTTGAAAGCGGCGATGCGTCCAAGGTTCACGGCGTTTTCGTACCCGATGGAGACCCAATAGTCGCGCAGCTCGGGGTGATAGATCTGGGCGCAATCTCCCGTGGCATAGATGCCTTCAAAACCGGTATTCAGGTATTCGTCCACGAGTATGCCGCGATCGATGGAAAATCCGCTTCGGGCCAGAAAGCGGATGTCGGGGGTCAACCCAAAAAAGGCGCCGACCATTCCCACCTGAAGGGTTCGATCGTCTGTTTGGGCCCGTATTTCTCCATTCGATGCACGGAATAAACCTTTCAGCCGGCCGTAAGGAATGACTTCCACACCCCTTGCGGAAAGACGGCCGGAGAATCCCCGCATCAACTCCTCGTCGCAGCGGAGCGGCCAGAACGCGTCTTCATTGATGAGAAAAAACACCCTTTTTCCCAGATGCAGGAGGGCCTTTGTTAGGGCGAGGGAGGTGAGATCTCCCCCGATCACCAGGACGGAGTCGACTTCCTCGAGCTTCCGGATCCACCTCTTGGCGTCCCGGACGGTCTTCAACGTGAACGTCAGATCCCGATAGGGAAGAAAGGGTTCCGGGATTTGGGGTCTCCCTCCCACCGCAAGCACGAGGCCGGTGAAGGGGAGGACTTCCCGGTGATCCAGAAGCAGATGGCCACTGCCCGGATTGACATCCGTGACCCGCTGGCAGCGCCTGACATGTATATCCAGCTCATTCCAGCTGGACGGGTCGTAAGGGTAGAGATCATCTTCCGGGATCTTGCCCGCGATGTAGTCGGGGAGCAAATGGGGCGTAAAGGCACGCTCCGCATCCTTGCTCATGAGGGTGATACGGGCATCCGGCGCCTGTTTTCGGAGCGTAAAGGCGGCCTGGGTCCCCGAAGGTCCCATTCCTATGATGATAAAGTGCTCTTCCTTCATGGCTCTTCCGATCTTTCGAGGGCACGCTCCGTCAGCTGCACTTTCGAAACGCTTATGCAATCGACCGGACAGATCTTCATGCACGCCCCGCAGCGGATACAACGGGAGTTGTCGATGACGATACCGTTGACCTCCTTCCATACTGTGGTCTCTTCAAAGCCCGAGATCGCACCGTTTTCATTGGTCAGGATCTTTTTGACCAGCTTGATACAATCCCTCGGAGCCACATCGATGCAGTATCGGCAATAGATGCACCGCTTGACGTCGATTTCATAGTGCAAGTAGCAGAGATAGCATCGCTTGGATTCCGTTTTGGCCTGTTCTCCGGGGTAGCCCAGTTCAACTTCCTTTCCGTTTTCATCAAGACGGTCCTGGATCGGTTCCAGGGTGGGGATTTTCTGGGCCGGCAGGAAGTCCCATTCCCGGGGCCGGTCGGTGGTCGCCGTGTCTTCCATGGTGACGACCCGTTCGCGAAAAATCCCGCCGGTCAGGTCTTTGAAAATGGCGGCGGCGGCCCTCCTCCCCGCTGCAACGGCCTCAATCACCGTGGAGGGTCCGGTGACCCAGTCTCCGGTGGCATAAAGGCCGGCAACCGGGCTCCTGAAAGATCCCTTTTCCACTGTCACCGTCCCCTCCGGGGCGCCCTTGTCCTGCAGAGCGACAGGTTCGGGTGCCTGTCCGGTGGCTACGATGACCGTGTCGGCGTCAAGGACGAATTCACTGCCCTCGATTGGGGTGATCTCTCTCTTGCCGCCGGGCATCGGTAGACCCGGTCTGGTCCTTACGAATTCGACCGCCCTGAGGTCTCCATCGCCCAGTATGGTCTTGGCCACCAAAAGGCTCTCGATCCTGATACCCTCCTTCTTGGCTTCCAGGATTTCTTCCCGGGTTACGGACAGGTCTTCCTCGGTTCGCCTGAGGCAGATAGAAACCTCCAGAGCGCCGAGGCGCAGTGCGGAACGGGCACAGTCAAATGCAGTGAATCCCGCTCCAAGGACCAGGACTTTCTTCCCGACGCGAGGCGGGTGGCCTGCGTTGAGGTCCATCATGAATTGAAGCCCGGAAAAGACACCATCAATGGCCTCTCCGGGGATATTCAATCGGCGGGGATGGAAACATCCGGTTGCCAGCAGGACGGTGTCGAACTCCTTGATGAGTCCGTCTAGAGTGATGTCTTCCCCAAGCCGGACCCCGGTCCTGAGATCGATACCCAGACCCAGGATGCGTGCAATTTCCTCTTTAAGGACGGTTCGGGGTAATCTGAAAGCAGGTATCCCGTAACGCAGCATGCCGCCGGGCTTTTCCATGGCTTCCAGAACGGAGACGGACAGGCCGGAGAGAGCCAGATCATGGGCGGCGGCGAGGCCCGAGGGCCCGGAACCGACAATGGCCACCGTTCGGGAGATACCGTGTCGAATCGGGCTTTCCGGGGGGGGCTGTCTCTCCCTGAGATCGGCGGCCGCCCGCTTCAGATAACAGATATTGACCGGTTTTCCGAGTTCCTTCTCACCGTGACGGCACCTGGATTCACAGGGCCGGGAGCAGATGCGGCCGAGGACGCCCGGAAAGAGGTTTGACTCCAGGTTGACGTTGTAGGAAAGATTGAAATCATTTTCGTAAACAGCGCGGATGTAGGCGGGCACATTGGTGAGGGCCGGGCAACCGTCCTGGCACGGCACATTCACCTTCATATAGTCGAAGTCTTCAGCTCGCGTGGACTTTACGAGGTCGGCCTTTTTGAGCATCTGCCGTTCACCCAGCTTTCGGGGTCTTAAACAGACCCCTTCAAAACGAGTACGTCGGTCCGCTTTTAAGTGAAATGAATACTCCTATTTTTAACCAAAATTGCTTCCAAGGCAAGACAATTCAAGTGGTGGTCCTCATTGACTTGCCATCAGGTCCTTGCTAAGCTTGACACGTTTCCATGAACAGAAAACCGGAAAATGCAATAATCCGTCCTCAAAAGACAAGGGAGAACAGGAAGATGAGTGAAGAATCTGCGAGGGTATGCAAGCTTTTCCCGTACCGGAAGGAAAGGAACAAGGTGGGCGTCTGGGGGTTCGGGAACGTTTCCAGGGATGTGGTCCTCTCCCTTCTGAGTGAAGGTCTTGGAAAAGAGATCGTATTCTACGGGAGACCGAAGGGTGATTATCCCAACCGGGCCGGTGCCTGGATAGAGGATCTCAAGGCCAATATTTCCCGCGGCCCCCGGCTGATGGGCACCAACAGCATTGAGGATATGGCAGGCCTGGATGTGATTTTTATCGGGGTCGGGGCCCCGAGGCGTGAAGGTCAGAGCCGGAGCGATCTGCTTACCGGCAACACCCATGTACTGGCCCGGACCACCTTGCAGATCCGGGAACTCTACGAAGGCTGCGGCGACAAAGACATGCCGATCCTGATCTATATGGGAAATCCCGTGACCGCCATGACCTGGGTCGGGTATAAGATGAGCGGCTTTCCTCGGGAAAACGTCATGGGCCAGGCAGGGAACCTGGATTCCCGGAGGATTTGTTACGCCATATCCAAGGCTCTGAAAGTTTCTGTGAAGGATGTTCAGGGCATCGTCTTTGGTGAACACGGGGATTCCATGGTGGCCACGGCGGGATTTTTTGCGGTAAGGGGCATCCCCCTTGAAGTATTCCTCGAAACGGAGAGGATTGATTGCAAAGTGATCGAAACCATCATTGAGGAGGCAAAAAAGGGAGGCACCCACTTTGTCAATGAAACCGGGCAGAGCGCTTCGGCAGGCCCTGCCCGTGCCGCCGGCGAAATGCTTCGCGCAATCATCAGCGGTGAATCAGAGGTGCAGCCCGTTGTGGCTATCCTGAAGGATGAATACCAGCTTCTAAGGGAAGAGGATGGACTGGATTCCATGGGCTTCGGTGTACCTGCCAGGATCGGGCCGTACGGCGTCGAAAAAATCTACCAGGTGAACGCGGAAGGTATTCGGCCGGCGCTGGAATCTTCCGCGGCCCTCGTCAAGCAGGACATTCGCACAGCAGCCGATCTCCTCAAACAGGAATACGGGCAGTACCTTTGAAAAGCATGCCGCGAAACACGCCTATCCACGTGCTGACAAGGCTGAAGCTGTTTTTCGCCCTTTCCAGGACGCCCCACGGTATTCTGGATCTGGCGACGCCGGCCCTGGCGGCCCTGCTCTGGCTCGGGAGTTTTCCCCCTTTGAAGGTGGCGCTTCTGGGCATTCTCACCGCCTTTGCCGGGTACACGGCTGTCTATGCACTGAATGACCTGGTCGACATCAAGACGGACAAGCTGAAACTCGGGATGGGGGGATTCGGGAACGCGGAAAGCTACCTGGACGGCCTCATGGTCCGGCACCCTCTGGCCCGGGGTCTCTTGAACCTGTGGGAAGCCATTGCGTGGGCAGTGGCATGGGCGGTGGTTGCCGTAGTGGGGGCCTACCTGCTCAATCCCGTCTGCGTGCTTATTTTCCTGGGTGGGAGCCTCTTGGAGCTGACCTATTGCATCATGTTGAAGGTCAGTGCCATGAGGAGTATCATCAGCGGTGCGGTAAAGACCTCCGGGGGAATCGCGGCCGTTTTTGCGGTAGATCCTCACCCGTCGCCCGCATTTCTTGCCATGCTCTTTGTCTTTCTTTTCTTCTGGGAGGTCGGGGGCCAGAATATCCCGGCGGACTGGACTGATTTGGAAGAAGACACCCATTTGGGATCGCGGACCTTTCCCGTAAGGTTCGGACCGGCACGTTCCAGCCAGGTGGCCCTCGGATCCCTTCTCCTTGCCGTAGTGACAAACCTGGTTCTCTTGCGTTTTACGGCGATGAAATTCGGACCCGTCTTTTCGCTTGCTTTCTTACTGGCAGGTGTTTTGCTGCTCCTTGTTCCCGCCTGGACGCTCGTTAAAAACCGGGAACGGGAACAGGCCATGGCCCTCTTCAATCGCGCCAGTTACTACCCCATGG
>CAYUCJ010000253.1:0-5198 GCA_964443285.1 uncultured Desulfobacteraceae bacterium
GGGGAGTTGCAGGGTATACCCCAATGCCCCGATGCCCCTTGGAATGATGGAAACCTTGTGCACCGGTTCGCCTGTGGGGACAAGTTCCGCCACCAGGGTGTGACCTGATTCATGAAAAGAGACGCGGTGTCTCTCCTCGGGATCCAAGGTGCTTTTTTTCTTTTCGGGGCCCGCGATGACCCTGTCTATTGCTGCTTCGAAATCCGCCTCTGTAATGGCATCACGGTTTTTTCGAGCCGCCAGAATTGCCGCCTCGTTGGCCACATTGGCCAGATCCGCCCCCACAAAGCCCGGTGTCCGTTTTGCCACGATTTCAAGGTCTACATCAGGGGCTATTGTCAGCTCACGAGTATGGATCTTTAAGATGTCAATTCTTCCCAGGAGGTCGGGCTTATCAACCATGATCTGCCGGTCAAAACGGCCCGGCCTCAACAGCGCCTTATCCAAGACATCAGGTCGATTTGTGGCGGAGAGGACCACCACTCCTTTACTGGTATCAAAACCGTCCATTTCCACCAGGAGCTGGTTCAGGGTCTGCTCTCTCTCGTCGTGGCCGCCCATGACCACCGGGCCTCCTCGCTGCCGGCCGATGGCATCCATTTCATCTATGAATATGATACATGGCGCTTTTGCCCGTGCTTGTTCAAAGAGATCACGGACCCGGGCAGCACCCACGCCCACGAACATCTCAATAAAGTCCGAGCCGCTTATGTGAAAGAATGGCACCTCTGCTTCTCCTGATACGGCTCGGGCAAGCAGGGTCTTTCCCGTGCCGGGAGGACCCACCAGGAGGACCCCTTTTGGCATGTGTCCTCCCAGACGTTGGAAGTGATCGGGGTTACGCAGGAATTCGATAACTTCCCCAAGCTCTTGTTTGGCCTCATCAACACCTGCCGCATCTTTGAAGGTAACATGCTGGTCTGTTTCCGCGTGGATGTGTGCCTTGTTTTTTCCTATATTCATAAAGTTCATTCCCATGCCGCCCATCTTCTTGCCAAGATATCTCCACAAGAGAAAGATAATGCCGAAGGGAATGATCCACGCAAAGAGGAGGTTACCGAGGAAGTGGCTCTGGATGCTCACACTGTATTTAACGCCGTGCTTGTCAAGCGACTTTGCCAGAGTATCGTCAAGCAGGCGCACCGTTATGAAATGACGTGGTTTTCCAGTTTCTTGTCCCTTCAGTTTGAGGATTCCTGTAATGGCATTCCCTTTTATGACACATTCGGAAATCTGGTTCGCCTCCAAATACTTCTGGAACTGACTGTAAGGGATCTGTTCCCTTTTCACCTGCGTCATTGTCTGGAACATATAGAACAAAAGAAACATGATGACAAAGTACCAGATGGAAAACGGTCCCTGTTTCTGCCAGAGTTTCTTTTCAGGCGGTTTGTTAACATGGATATCGGGATTTTCCTGGTTAATCTGGAAATTGGTTTTTTTCATAAGGATAGGCCTCCTAACTCGGGGTCGAGTGGTGAAAAAACATGGTTTATTGTGTCAGAATAAAAAGCAACGCGCAAGTTCTTATACGAATAAGCCCCTGGCGAAGACGCTGTTGCTCAAACGGCCTTATCTTATTTGAAAAGGTAGTCGGCCTGTGTTAATTATGGAATTCAATTCTGCAATGACTCGCTTGGTGCAAATAAAGGGCAAGAATTGGCGAAGAGGTAATAATGAACAAGAAACTCATCCACCATTTTGGCTCGCTCCTGGCGGTTACCCTTTTTGCATTGGCCCTGTGGGCACTGCACCACGAACTCAAGGCCTATGAGATCCAGGATATCTTTAATTCCCTCAAGAAGCTTCCCGCTGCCAGGGTCTCGGTTGCCGTATTTTTGATGATACTCGATTACGTGATCATGACCGGGTATGACTTTTTCGCCTTACGTTACGTCAAACGCAGGCTTCATTACAGGAAAATAGCGCTTGCCTCCTTTGTCGGGTATGCCTTCAGTAACAATATTGGGCTTTCAATGGTGGCGGGAGGATCGATTCGTTACCGTCTTTATTCCGCCTGGGGGTTGTCTGGCCTGGAGATAGCCGAAGTGGTGGTGTTTTGCAGCCTGAGTCTCTGGCTGGGGTTCCTGGCTCTCGGTGGTACGGCTTTTCTTTTCGAGCCCCTGGTCATCCCCAAAGCACTTCATCTCCCTTTCAACTCCGTGCGGCCTTTAGGTGTCATTTTTCTCCTTGTCGTGGGCGCATACTTCCTGTTTTGTTTTCTCAGGAAAAATCCTCTAAAGATCGGAGGATGGGCGTTTACACTGCCCCCTGTGAGGCTCTTTGTCTCCCAGATGGCTGTGGCCTTTCTGGATTGGGGTTTGGCGGGGAGTGTGCTGTATGCGCTTTTGCCACCTATTCACGGGCTCTCTTTTGGCGGCTTCCTGGGTATATTTCTCTTGGCTCAAATGGCCGGCCTCCTGAGCCAGGTTCCTGGAGGCCTTGGTGTCTTTGAGACCATCATTATTCTCCTTTTGTCTTCTCACCTGCGAGGTCCTGTGGTCATTGGAGCTCTTCTGGCTTATAGATGCATCTATTATATCCTTCCGCTTATGGCGGCAGCCCTTCTCCTGGCCGGAGAGGAAGTTCTTCTAAGAAAGGGGAAACTCCAACAGGCAGCCCGAACCATCGGCAGGTGGGTTTCGATCGCAATCCCTCAGGTTTTGGCCGTCTCTGTTTTTGTTGCAGGGATCATACTTCTATTTTCAGGAGCGACCCCGGGAATTAGGGACCGCGTCGCCTGGATCGGGCATTTTTTTCCACTGCTGGTCATAGAATCCAGCCACTTTCTGGGGACCCTCGTTGGTGTAATCCTGTTGATCCTGGCCCGGGGATTGCAAAAAAGGCTTGACGGAGCTTATGTCATGTCCACTATTTTCCTTGGGGCCGGAATCCTTTCTTCCCTTCTCAAGGGATTTGATTACGAAGAAGCCCTCATCCTGTCATTGATACTTCTCGCCTTTCTTCCTTGCAGCCGGTATTTCTACCGAAAGAGTTCTCTTCTCCATGAAGATATCGGGCTCGGCTGGATTGTGGCCATTCTTCTGGTTGTCATTTGTTCGGTATGGCTGGGTATGTTTTCTTTTAAACATGAGGAATATTCAAACGATCTCTGGTGGCGGTTCACACTCTACGGCGGTGCATCTCGTTTTATGCGTGCCACTGTAGGTGGCATTGGCCTGGTCCTTTTTTTTGCTGTTGCAAGGTTGATCGGCCCCAGGCCGCCCCGGTCTATCATTGGCTCTTCTTCAGACCTCCAGGAAATTGACCGAATCGTAAGAACGTCCCGAAATACCCGTGCTAATTTGGCTTTCCTTGGAGATAAGGATTTGCTTCTTAGCCCGGGAAAAGAGAGCTTTATCATGTACAAGGTTGCAGGGAGAAGCTGGGTGGCGTTAGGAGACCCCATTGGTAATGAGAACGAATGGCAGGAGCTGATATGGGATTTCCGGGAGATGTGCGACCGATACGATGGCTGGACTGTCTTTTACCAAGTTGGTCATGAGAAACTTTATCTCTATCTTGATCTTGGGCTGAGCCCGATGAAGCTGGGAGAGGAGGCCCGGGTTTTCCTGGAAGATTTTTCGCTGACAGGAAAGGCTCGCGGAGGGTTTCGTAATACCCTTCATAAATTGGAAAGAGAGGGCTATGTCTTTGAGATAGTTCACCAGGAAGAGGTGCTTAAAATGCTACCCCAATTCAAGGCTGTTTCAGATGCCTGGCTTGGGGAAAAACATACGAGAGAAAAAGGCTTTTCTCTTGGGTTTTTCAATGCCGACTATTTGAAACGGTTTCCGGCGGGCATTGTGAGAAAAGGAAAAAGGATAGTTGCCTTTGCCAACATCTTGCTCAGTGCGGAAAAGGAAGAAATCTCTGTCGATCTTATGCGTTACATCCCGGATATCCATCGCAGTGTTATGGACTATCTTTTTATTCAGCTCATACTTTGGGGAAAGCAAAGGCATTATGCGTGGTTGAATCTGGGGATGGCACCAATGTCAGGACTGCGTGAACATCGCCTGGCACCCCTATGGGACCGAGCTGGAGCCATCCTCTTTCACTATGGAGAGCATTTCTACAATTTCCAGGGGCTGCGGGAGTATAAGGAGAAGTTCGGTCCGGCCTGGACGCCTAAATATCTGGTTGCTCCGAGCGGATTTTCCTTGCCCCGAATTCTCGTAAATGTCGCATCATTGGTATCCGGAAGCCTGAAGGGCGTTGTCTCCAAGTAAGGGATGTTCTTTCCATCAGCTTCCTCTGTTGCCCATCTAACCCGCCTTTCTCACCAGCAATCTACTGTGCCGGCAGATAGTCCCATGTCTATTGCGTTACGCTCGAAAAATGTCCTCGATGTGCTGTCAAGTACGCCTGTGCCCATATTTTCTACGTGTGCTTTGTACCCAGAGGACTCTCCACCGGCTCGCAACGAAGATCGGTGAGAAAAGTGGGCTAAAGAACCTGCGGAAAATGTAATCTTCTTGAAATGATCAGGAAAGATTCGGACCCTATCATAGAACCAAATGGCAACTTCGAAAGTTTCTTGAAATGAGAACTCAAAAGCGAAGGAGGTAGATCATGGGATATGGAATAAACGGAGATATCCGGAAACTCGCGAATGATAACCTGAAGCTCAAATCGGAACTGGAAAAGCTGGAGCAGGATCATGCTGCCTGGGCCTCGAACCGGGAAGAAAAAGACCTGGAAAAGATCACAAGTTGCTTGAAACGATTGGAAGCTGATGTGAGCGTGATGGCAAGCGATTGTTCTTCGCAGGTCAGCGGCAATGATGGAAATGGATTGGGAAAAGATCTCCATCATGCATACGTTCATCTCAATAGCCTGTTTGAAGATGTCAAGAAGGCCAGAACTGACCTGGAGCGCGCCTATATCCAGCCTAGGGAATTGGGCCGAATAGAGATAGACTGGGAAAGGTTGAAGAAGACGGTGGTGGAGATCACGGGACACTTCAAAGATTGATGGGTCGGAATAGAAAAGGCTTTCCTATTTTTCGTGTTTGAAAAGGGGAAGCCTTAAAGTAAAGGTTACGCCTTTTTCAGGATTGCGCCGGAAGGAAACGCTCCCCCCGTGGGCTTCAATGGTCTTTCTTACGATCGCCAGACCTAAACCGGTCCCTTTGTTCTTCGTTGTAAAAAACGGCGCAAAGACCTTTTCCCGGAGTTCATCTTCTATACCACGTC
>CAYUCJ010000254.1:0-3231 GCA_964443285.1 uncultured Desulfobacteraceae bacterium
TCCTGACCGTATTTTCGGTAATGCCCAGTGAATCGGCTATGGCCTTGAATGATCTTCTTCCATCACGGAGCTCTTTGATGATGCCGATGTTGGTTTCGTCGATCCTCATATTCACCCCGGAAAGATATATTGGTCTTGCTATTTGGAACCTCAAGCCTGAACTTTGGAGTCTGAGCAGTTACCTGCGGTTTATCTTTACATGAATTCATATATGTTTTTTTGCAGAAATTGTCAATAAAGTTGAATGTGAATGTCGAAACCAGCAATAATGTCCATGTTTTAAAAGGCCATTCAGGCCGTCACCGTCGATCCTTCATGAACCTGAACCGAATTTTTTTGCTTCATGCGGGGGAAGAACATTCTTGCATCCGTGATCTTGCCACAAGTCCCTGGGGCAAGTCATTTTGTTTAAAGGCTATTGAATATTGAATTCTAATCTGGCATTATCTGGCGCTATCCATCAAATCAGATTTCCAGCGTCTTTCAAAACGCCCTATTGAGCATTCGGTATTTCGCCGAGGGTCCAATACCTGGGATGCACGACCTTTAAAGAGATAAAGGAGGGTCCCTTTGCAGAAACCAAGCGTACTGCTCGTGGCCACTATGGATACGAAGTTCAAGGAAGCCGCTTTCGTTGAATCGTGTCTCACGGAATCTGGGTGCACGGTAACTATTATGGACGCGGGGATCCGCGACAGAAGCCCTGTGCCGGTCGCCATCACAAGAGAGGAAGTGGCGGAGGCCGGAGGCCGATCCTTGCCGGAGGTTCAATCCATCGGTCATGAGGGAAAGGCCCTGGAGATCATGCTCAAAGGCGCCTGCAAGCTTGCGAGAGCCATGTATGGGGCAGGAGCCATCACCGGCGTCATTAGCCTGGGTGGATCCATGGGAACCACACTCGGCACAGGTGTCATGAGAGAATTTCCCATTGGATTTCCGAAGGTCATGATCTCCACGATGGCATCCCGTGATACCCGTTCGTTCGTGGGAACAAAAGATATCCTGATGCTGAATTCGATCTGTGACCTGTCCGGACTCAACCGGTTTTCAAGAAAAATACTCCACAACGGCGCAATGGCCATGGCTGGCATGGTGTCCAAAAGACCCAAAGGCATCCCTTCTATTAAATCCATGATCTTTATTTCCACACTGGGAACGACAGAGAAGTGTATGCAGGAGATTCGCGGATGCCTTGAGGCGAAAGGCCGGGAAGTCGTGGTCTTCCATACGGTCGGATCGGGTGGGAGGGCCATGGAGGAACTGATCCCATCGGAACCGATTGAAGCGGTCATAGACCTGTCTCTTCACGAAATGGCGGATCACCGGTTCGGTGGGGATTACGATGCAGGCCCGGAAAGGGGTTCCATGGCCTTGCAAAAGGGGATCCCCGTCATTCTGGTGCCCGGGAATATCGATTTTCTCGTGGCGGGCCCCCTGGAACAGACACTGAAAACCTTTCCGCACCGTCCATACCATGTTCATAATTCAGCCATAACCGTTGTACGGACAACCCACGAAGAGATTGAAGCTATTGCCGCGCAGCTCGGAGATTTTTGCAATGCCGCGCGCGGACGGTATGCCCTGCTGATTCCCATGGGAGGCTTCTCGGCCTTTGATTCAGAGGAAGGACCTCTCCACGATCCGGAAGCGCCGGAGCGATTTGCGAGGAGCTTGAAAGGGCGTCTGTCCGACACATCACGAATGCACACCTTGCCATGTCACATCAACGATCCCGAATTTTCCGCAGCGCTCCTTGATGTGCTTCAAAAGCTTTTGGACGGCACCTGATGGGATGGATGCGGCCCCGCCTTGTTCATGCCGGTAAACCGGAGCTGAAGGCCTGTCGCCCTTTCTATACTCCGGTCTTTACCGAAGTGAAGGGTGAAAACCATGAAAAATCCCTAATCGAGGTTCAGGAGCCCGGCTCAACAGGGCTTTCTTTCTTGTCTGACCCGCCCAAAACGCGTATGATCACATGGTGAACGTGTTCCAGTATAAAATGACACAATCTTTACCGATGGATCTCGTTCGTAAAGGACAGGGATATGAGTCGGACCATAACCTGCAGGTTCAGGGAAAGACCGGGGAAAGGCCTTGGTATCCTATGGGTGATTTGCCTGTGGTGTTTGATCTGGACACCAAGCCGGGCATCGCCTGAGGACCGGTATGCGGGACTCCGAAAGGCCATGATGAGGGCGATTCGGGCCGATGTCAAAGAGACCCGCCAATGGATTGGCAAAGGAGAACTGGCATCCAGGGTCCTGGAGGCGATGGAAGCAGTCCCCCGCCACGCGTTCGTACCTGCCCGTTTGCGCTCCTCCGCGTATGACAACCGTCCCCTCCCCATTGGATACGGTCAAACCATATCCCAGCCTTTCATTGTAGCCCTCATGACAGACCTTCTGAAAACCGGACCCGAGGCCAAGGTCCTGGAGATCGGTACGGGTTCGGGTTACCAGGCGGCGGTCCTGGCCAAGCTGGTAAAGCGTGTCTACACCATGGAGATCATTCCCCAGCTGGGCCTGCGTGCAAAGGACCGGTTGGCGTCCCTGGGATACCGCAATGTGAAATGCCGCATAGGGGATGGATATTACGGATGGCCGGAGGAGGCCCCCTTTGACGCGATCCTGGTAACGGCTGCGGCCGATCACATCCCTCCCCCCCTGATCCGTCAGTTGAAGCCGGGCGGCCGCATGATCCTTCCGGTGGGGCATCCATTCGCCGTCCAGCAATTGATCATGGTTCAAAAAGACCTCCATGGTGAAGTACGTTCGCAGCAAATCCTTCCCGTGCGCTTCGTTCCCCTCACAGGGGGGCCCCAACCGTGAGACGTTGGGCGCTCTTGGTGTCCCTGCTGTCCATGGCCTCCTTAGGCTATGAACTGCTCCTCCTTCGATGGTTCTCCGTTATTTACCCTTACCACATGGCCTTTCTGATTATCAGTCTGGCACTCCTTGGAATCGGAGCGGGCGGGGCCTTTCTGACCCTGATAAGAGGATGGTTCATCCACCGCTTTCCTTTGAGCTTTTCAGTCTTGGCCACAGGATTTGGATTGGGAGCTGCCGTCTGTTTCGCATTCGCCCGGGAAATCCCTTTCCATCCCCAGGAGCTTGCCTGGAATCCCTTCCTCGCCTTCCGACTCATGGCGATCTATGTGATTCTTTCGGTTCCCTTCTTTTTTTCAGGCTCAGCCATAGGCCTGGTCTTGACCCGCTTCGCCGGGGAGGCTCA
>CAYUCJ010000254.1:3331-5185 GCA_964443285.1 uncultured Desulfobacteraceae bacterium
GCCCTCTATTACAAAGCCTCCCCGATCCACGCCGTGGAAGAAAATCCCGAAATCATTAGAATGGTTCATGAGAAATTTGGCGGATTTTCAGGAAAGATCTATGCAATGGGCAACGTCAAGGTAAGCACCGAAGGGACGCGCGCCTTTCTGGCACACACTTCCAACTCTTTTGACCTGATACAGATCTCCCTGGATATGGCGGGTCAAAGGGTGGCGCTCAGGCCTTTCTTCCAGCTCACAAGAGAGGCCTTCAAAGCCTGCTTCGCGCACCTCCGGCCCGGAGGACTTTTCTCAGTCACCCAGTGGGCCCAACTGCCGCCTCGTGACAGTTTGCGGCTGTTTCTGACGGCTCTGAGTTTACTGGAAGACAGGGGAGTCGAGCATCCGGGCGGGCACGTGGCCATGATACGCAGTTGGAGGACCACCACCCTGCTCGTCGGGCGCGATCCGTTCATGTCCTCCCAGGTCCGGAAGATCCGTGACTTCTGCAACCGTCTGGCATTTGACCTGGTCCATATTCCGGGAATGCAGGCAAAAGAGGCCAATCAATACAATCGGTTGAGGAACCCTTCCTTTTTTCTGGGGGCAAGTGCCCTTCTTGGAAAAGATCGAGATTCGTTCATAGAAAAATACAAGTTTCTGATTCGGCCGGTGACCGACCAACATCCCTTTTTTTTCCATTTCCTCCGGTTGAGGACGCTTCCAGAGATTTTTTCTCTCATGAAGCGCGGAGGCATCTCCCTGTTCGAATGGAGCTACCCGCTCCTTCTTGCGGCCCTTCTGGCGGCGGCGGCTTCAGGGGCGGCCCTTATCCTGCTGCCTCTGTCCTTTATCAGGAACGGGGAGCATCCGGTCAACGGCGTGCGATCCTGGGCGGTAGCGGGATTCTTTTTCTCCTTGGGAATGGGTTTCATGTTCCTGGAGATGGCCTTTTTCCATCGTTTTACCCTTTATCTGGGACATCCCGTCCTATCGGCATCAGTGGTTATTTCCACTTTTCTGATTTCTGCGGGGGCCGGAAGCGGATGGTCCGGAAAATGGCGCAGGCTCTGCTCCGGGAGGCAGGGAAGGCTTTTCGCAATGGCCATTCCGGCGGCTGCCGCGGGAATCGTGGTCTGGTCCCTGGTTCTCATTGAAGGCCTCCCCCATCTATCCGAATGGAGCCTGGGATTTCCCGTTTTTCTGCGGGCGCTGCTGGCCGTCCTCATCATCACCCCTTTGGGTTTTTTCATGGGCATGCCCTTTCCCTTGGCACTGGAAAGGCTCGCCGTCTCATCAGTGAAACACGTCCCGTGGGCCTGGGGCATAAACGGGTGTGCCTCCGTACTGTCCACCATCCTGGCATCCCTTCTTGCCTTTGAGCTGGGATTCAATGGGGTGATCCTGCTGGCCCTTTTCATTTACGCCGCAGCAGCCGCCTGCTCTCTGGTCCTTACCAAGAAAACTTCCGGCTGAACCGTTCGCAATTCTTACGCTTTACCTGAGGCCCTTTCTCTGCTAAGAGAATGACTTATGCCACCTGTGGCATTTTTCCAACAACGAAGGCAATAAGGGCATTGGACCGAAATCCGCGGCGGCCGGAGTCATGGACGACGGAGGGAGCGTAGCTTATGGAAAAAAGGATTGTCGTGATCGGCGCCGGTCCGGGCGGGTATGTCGCGGCCATCCGTGCGGCCCAGCTCGGCGGGCATGTCACCCTGGTGGAAAGGGAGAATATCGGCGGGACCTGCCTGAACTGGGGATGCATCCCCACCAAGGTCCTGGTCACTACGGCCGGGCTGATGGAAAAATTCAGCAGAGCCCGTGACTTCGGGATAGAGGTGGAAGGATCCGTCCATCCGGACCTGGAACGCT
>CAYUCJ010000255.1:0-5178 GCA_964443285.1 uncultured Desulfobacteraceae bacterium
GACATTGCCGCAGAGGCCCTGGGCATCAATATCGTGTGGTACAAACTGCTGGCCTTCTTTGTTGCGGGCTTCATGGCCGGGATTGCAGGGGCTTTCTGGGTCAGCAATACGGCCGCCCTCAGCCCGGAACATTTCCCGTGGTTCTGGTCTCTCTGGCTGGTGGGCGTGATCCTTATCGGGGGAGTGGGATCCATTCATGGGGCCATTTTCGGTTCCATCTTCATGGTGGTGATCATGGAACTGCTCCAGATGGCCGTTATCCCCCTGTCTGATTATTTTCCCAAATTGCTCATGGATTTCGCCTATATCAAGGATATGGCCTTCGGACTGGCGATCTGCGCCTTCCTGATCTATGAGCCCAACGGGCTTGCCTACCGCTGGTGGCAAGTGAAAAACTATTTTAACCTGTGGCCGTTTTCTTACTAGGAAGGAGGTGAAAAGGGGTTTCTGGCCGTGTGTGGGATGGGTTATTTGTGAACAATAATTTCTTACAACCACAAAGGGAGAAGATTGTTATGAAAAAGAGCATCCTTCTAAGTTTTTTGACAGTGGCCCTGGTTGGGGCCTTTCTGATGTTTGGTTCGAGCACGAACGCGTCGGCTGCCACCATAAAGATCGGTGGACTGATGGACACCACGGGGGCCACCTCCGACGTGGGGAAGGACTACGCCATTGGTATGGCCGAGGCATTCAAATACATCAATGAACAGGGAGGCATCAACGGAAAAAAGATCAAGTATACCTGGTTCGACTACGGCTACCGTATCCCCGAGGCCATTACAAAGTATAAGCTTCTGAAACGACTCAGGAGTGTCGTTATCATGGGATGGGGGACCGGTGACACCGAGGCCCTTTCCCCGACCATCTCAAAAGACAAACTCCCCTATATCTCAGCCTCCTATTCTGCACATCTGACCGATCCGGCCAAGACGCGCTACAACCTCTTCTTTTCCTCCGACTATTCCACCAATGCGCGGGCGGCCATCACAGCCTGGTTTGACAAAAAGTGGCCCACCAAGCCGGACTACGGGAAGAGAAAGCCCAGGTTTGCGTGTGTCTACATGTTTTCCCATCCCTACTGTAGCGCTCCCATCAAGGCCATCAAAGACCAGGCCAAGATGCTGGGCTTCGAAATAGGACCGGATCAGGATGTTTCCCTCTTCGCCCTGGATACCAAGAGCCAGATGATGGCCCTGAAGGAATTCAAGCCGGACCTCCTGTGGCACGGGAACACGACCATGTCCGTTTCCGCCACCATCAGGGACGCTTATGCCCTCGGTCTGAACACCGACTGGATTGTCAACAACTGGGGCTTTGATGAAAACCTGCCGAGACTGGCCGGCGAGGCGGCAGAAGGCGTGATGGGTGCAACCCCCTGCGCTTTTTTTGGACAAAATTACAAAAATATGGACCTGGTTGTGGCGACGGCCAAGAAATACAATCCCGGCATCCCTTTGGAGAAAAGGCTCATCCGGACAATCCAGGCCTGGGGAGATGCGTTGATCACCTGGGAAGCCCTGAAACGCGCAGACAAGGCCGGAGACCTGACCGGTCCGGGTATCATGACCAAGGGTTTCGAGACATTGAGAAATTTTGATATCGGCTTGGGCGCCTCACCCGTGAGCTTCACTGCGACCGATCACAGGCCCACCACAGGGTGCCTGATCCAGGAATGGAAGAACGGCAAGTTCCAGGAGGTCGAGCGTGTGGATCTCAAGCAGCGCTGGCCGGAGAAGTGGGCCAAGGAATGGCTTGGATGGTAACCCTAACCTGATTTCTTTCCCTTGGAGGTCGTTAGCCTTTGGAAGCTGCAGAAGCCATACTGAAAATCAAGAACATCGAGGTTCGATACCACGAGGTCATCCTGGTCCTGAAAGGGGTCTCCATCGAGGTCCCCAAAGGCGGCATCATTGCCTTGCTGGGGGCCAACGGCGCAGGGAAGAGCACGACCCTGAAGGCCATTTCCGGGCTCCTGAAAGTGGAAGACGGAGAGGTGACCGATGGGGCCATCGAGTTCGAAGGCCGACAGATCCATCACGACCGGGCGGCCCATATCGCCAAGATGGGGATTGTCCAGGTCATCGAGGGACGCAGGGTCTTCGAGCACCTGACCGTGGAAGAGAACCTCAAGGTGGGCGCCCATCTGAGAAAGACCGGCAAGGTCAAGGACGGCTTGGAAATGGTCTATCACTACTTTCCACGCCTGAAAGAAAAACGGACCGAAACGGCCGGATTCGTCAGTGGCGGCGAGCAGCAAATGACCGTGGTGGGCAGGGCACTCATGACCGAGCCCAAGCTGGTGTTGCTGGATGAACCCTCCATGGGGCTGGCGCCTATGCTCATTCACGAAATCTTCAATATCATCATGCAACTCAACAAGGAACAGCATATCTCCATCCTTCTTGTGGAGCAAAACGCCAAGCTGGCATTAAACGTGGCTCCCTATGCCTACATTATGGAAACAGGCAGGATCGTCATGGATGATACGGCTGAAAAACTGAGTGCGAACGAAGATATCAAGGATTTCTATCTGGGTCTGACCGACAAGGGTGGCAAAAAGAGTTTTCGCGATGTGAAACATTACAAACGCAGAAAGAGGTGGCTGTCCTGATCGGAAACCAATTCCAAGTCGGAAGGGGGAAGACGGAATGGGAAACAAAATGTTTCCGTCCGGCTTCCTGGTTCTGAATCTGAAAAGGGAGGTTTTATAATGAAGAAAAAACTGGTTCTTTTAACCGTTAGTCTGTTTGCCCTGGCGTTTGTGCTTGCATCCTGCGCCGGCATGCAGGTCAAGCCCACTGCTGCAAACTTTCAAAGCCCCAAGATCACGCTCAGTTCCTTTGAAGTGCCCGAATATGATGGCTACTGGTATTTTTCAGGCAAAGTCAAGCCAACAAAGGGCGATGCCGGAGATCGGGGTGCCCCGCTTCCCATGAGCTTTCTTTTTGATGTCCAAAATCCGAATCCCTACCCGGTGCTCTTGGAAGGGATAACATTCACGGTAGCCTTTGACAATGATTTCCAGGTCGTGACCGTCAACGATGACGATTCCCACTGGCTGGCGGCCGGCAAGACCGATCAGGTGAGATGTACCACCATGATTACCGCCCGCTCGGCCCTTTTGAGCCTGCTCGTGACCGGAGGTTACACCCTTAAGGAGCGCGGGTGGAGCCCCTGGCAAGCCCTGGAGCGATGGTGGAGGGGGATTCCGAACTATTCGGTGCCTGTGAAAGTTGCTGAAGGTGCGTTTACATTCAATGCAGGCGGAATGGTCAAGGTCCTGCCCTTTGAAGCTGAAGTGAAGTAAAACTGCCTCAACAACGGGTCAGGCCTTGGTGTTCCGAAGTGAGGCCTGACCCCTTTTTTTTAACCATCTCTTCCAACAGATTTCTTGAAGGGGTTCAAGCATGGGACTCACCGATTTTACGTTCTACGACGTCATCCGACGAAACGGAGTTTGTTTCGCAGATCATGACGCCTGGTTTGATGTGGATGACGGCAGGACGATCACCTTTGCCGCATACAAAAACCTGGTGGACAGACTGGCCGCAGGCCTTCAGGCAGAAGGCATTCAAAAGGGGGATCGCCTCGGGGTGCTCGCCAAGAACAGCCTGGAGTATTTTATGGTTTACGGGGCGGCGGCGGCCTTAGGCGCCATCGTGCTTCCCATCAACTGGAGGCTCTCACCAGAGGAGGTGAAATACAATCTTAATGATTGTGCTCCCAGGATGGTTTTTTCCGACGCTTCCTTCCAGGAGACCATTCAGTCGCTGAGAAATGCGCTTCCATCTGTGGAGCACTTTATTGCCATGGGTTCGGGAGGAAAAAGACCTGAGGATTTTGCGAGTCTGCTGAATCATGGAGAGGATTTTGAGCCTGCTGATGTCTCCTCAGACGATGGATTTGTGATTATCCACACGGCGGCGGTTGCAGGGAGACCCAGAGGAGGTCTGTTGAGCCACTCCAATGCCATGAGTATCGACATGCATTTCGGCTGGCTGTGCCGTCTGACGCACGAAGATGTCCACCTCAACCTGTTGCCGCTCTTTCACGTGGGGGGCCTTTTCATGGCCACTTCCAGTTTCCACGCAGGGGCTGTGAATCTCAATATGAGCAAGTTCGACGCAAGAAAAGCACTGGAACTGATCATCGAACGTAAGGTCTCCTTCATGTTTGATTTTGCCCCCATACTTTCCTCCATACTCGATGAACACGAGCAAACAAAAGGGGATATCAGTTCTCTGCGGGCGGTCCCGGGCCTGGAATCACCGGAGGTCATCGAACGGTATCAGAACGTAACCGGTGGAACTTTCTATTGCCTCTATGGGCAGACGGAAACCTCAGGGTTTGCCACCCTCACCACTTACAATGAGAGACCGGGATCAGCGGGCAGAATGTTTCCCCTGGCTGATGTAAGACTCGTGGACGATGATGACAGGCCGGTACCCACCGGAGAGGTGGGTGAGATAACAGTCAAGGGACCCGTGGTCTTCAAGGGATACTGGAACTTACCGGAGGACACCGCCTACGCCTTCAGAGGAGGGAGACACCACACAGGGGATCTCGGACGTTTTGATAAAGAAGGTTTCCTTTGGTATGCCGGTCGAAAGGCGGAAAAAGAGCTGATCAAGCCGGGCGGGGAAAATGTCTACCCTGCGGAGGTCGAGAAAGTCATTCTGGAGCACCCGGCCGTTGAAGAGACCGTGGTGTTCGGCATTCCCGATCCCAAGTGGAAGGAGGGTATAAAAGCCCTTTGCCGCCTGAAGCCGGGCCAGCACCTCGAGGCGACGGAACTCATCGAATTCGTTGGGGGACGCATTGCCAGATACAAGAAGCCCCAATACGTCCAATTTGTGACCGAGTTTCCTCTTAAAGGGGATGGCTCCCCTGACAGGGCCAGGATTAAGGAACTGTATGGGGGAAAGCAGTAGATCCACCATCAAGGCAACATATCTCCCCGCCAGGCGGGATCTCAGGAGCTGCGTTGCCTTCGGTCGCTCCTCCTGGCGACGTATTTTTTCATACGACTCAGTCGTCGCTCATCCTGCACGCAACAGCGGGATCTGCGATGCGGCGCCTTACATCTGATACCTCGCTGGGGATCAGAGTTTTCCCTAAATCGTTCGGTTATTGAAGAATGAAAGCAGATGTCTCTCCCTCCATTATCCTCCGGACCAG
>CAYUCJ010000256.1:0-3427 GCA_964443285.1 uncultured Desulfobacteraceae bacterium
AATTTTGGCTTCGGGTTTTTTCGTGCCCCTGACCGGCTTTTGTCCCGCCGGTGTTTTCCTCATGGAAAGTGAAACGCGGGCTCTTGCAAGGTCCACATCCAGGACCTTCACCTTGACCCACTGGTTGACCTTGACGACCGTGTGGGGGTCCTTCACAAAGTGGTCTGCGAGCTGGCTGATGTGCACCAGGCCGTCCTGATGAACCCCCACGTCCACGAAGGCGCCGAACGCCGTGACATTGGTCACCACCCCGTCGAGGGTCATGCCCGCCTCCAGGTCCTTCACGTCCTCGATTCCATCGGCAAAGCCGGGGACCTCCCGTTTCTTGCGCGGGTCCCGGCCCGGCTTGGCCAGCTCGGCCATAATATCGTCGAGTGTCGGCATCCCGACCTGATCCGTCACGTAACGGGAAAGGTCAATCTGTTCCCTGATCGTACCCTTCGACATCAGTTCCTGAACCGAACAGGACAGGTCCCCTGCCATGGCGTCAACGATTCCGTAGGATTCCGGATGCACTGCGCTGGCATCCAGTGGGTTCTTCCCGTTCCTGATCCTCAGGAAACCGGCGGACTGCTCAAAGGCCTTTGGGCCCAGACGCGGGACCTGCCTGAAATCTTCCCGGGAACAAAAGGGTCCGTTCGTGTCCCGCCAGGCCACCAGATTTCCGGCCAGTTGCGGGCCCAGCCCGGACACATAGGTGAGGAGTTCCTCACTGGCGGTGTTGACCTCCACGCCGACCGCATTGACACAGCTCACGACCACGTCATCCAATTTCCTTTTGAGGGCCGTCTGGTTGACGTCATGCTGGTACTGGCCGACACCGATGGCCTTGGGCTCGATCTTGACAAGTTCCGCCAGAGGGTCCATGAGCCGTCTACCGATGGAAACAGCTCCCCTCAGGGTCAGATCAAGGTCGGGAAATTCCTTTCGTGCCACCTCCGACGCGGAATAGACCGAGGCGCCACTCTCGCTGACCAGAAGGACCTGCACTTCGCCTCCCAGATTCAACCCCCTGACAAAGCGCTCCGTTTCCCGGCCTCCAGTGCCGTTTCCCACCGCGACGGCCTCGATCCCGAATCGTTTGCACAGGTTCAGGATGGTCTCGGCGCCCCTTGATTTCTGCTGTTCCGATCCGACGAGATAGATCGTGTCGGTGTGGGTGACTTTTCCCTGGCGGTCCAGGCAGGCGAGCTTGCACCCGGTCCGCAACCCCGGGTCAATACCCATCACCGTTTTCTGTCCGAGGGGAGGGGCGAGGAGCAGTTCCTTCAGATTGTCCGCAAAGACCTGAATGGCCTCCTCGTCGGCGCGTTTTTTGGTTTCAAGGCGAATCTCCGTTTCCATGGACGGCGACAGAAGCCGGTCATAGCCCTCCTGAAGGGCCTCGGTCACCTGGAGGGAACCCTTCCCGTGATCCTTTACGAAGAGGCCCTCCAGGATATTGAGCGCCTCTTCTTTCGGGGGCGTCACTCCGAGGGCCAGAAAGCCCTCTTTTTCCCCCCGCCGCATGGCCAGGATACGGTGCGAGGGGGCACTGCTGACGGGCTCTTCCAGCGCAAAGTAATCCCTGTACTTGACGGCCGCCTCTTCCTTCCCCGGCAGGACCCTCGACCGGAAGCAGCCCTTTGTCTCGAAAAGTTCACGCATCTTCTCCCTGGTATCAGCGTCCTCGCTGATCCATTCCGCCATGATGTCCCTGGCGCCTTTGAGGGCCGCATCGACGGATTCAACGCCTTTTACTTCGTCGACGAAGGCAGCTGCTTCCTCAAAGGGATCCGTGTCTTCGTCCTGGTCAAAGAGCACAGCGGCCAGGGGTTCCAACCCCTTTTCCCTGGCGATGGTGGCCCGCGTCCGTCTCTTGGGTCTGAAGGGCAGATAGAGATCTTCCAGCGTGGACAGAGTCCCGGCAGCACGGAGGCCCTTTTCCAGGTCCTCCGTGAGGAGTTCCCTCTCTTTGAGGGATTTCAGGATAGACTCGCGGCGTTTTTCCAGCTCCTCGAGGTGTTCCAGCCTGTCGCGGATCGTGATGATGGCCACCTCGTCCAGTGAACCTGTGATTTCCTTCCTGTATCGGGCGATGAAAGGTACCGTTGACCCCTCGTCAAGCAAACCGGCAGTGGCCATGACCTTGCGGGGATCGATTCCCAGTTCTTCAGCGATTTTCCTGATCAGTCTATCTCTCATGTTTCCTCTCATGACTTTGAAAAGATCTGGTTCTTTCGGCCCAGGTGTGTCCTCAATTCAGAAAGTAGGTCTCTCCATGGTTCAGGTGAACGAGCCGGTCGCCAACCCCGCGTCTTTCCATCTCCCTCTTGATATCCGTGGGTGGGAAATGGACGGGTTCATTGCCCAGTCGGAAGGCCCCCCAGTGGACGACCATCAGCCTTTTGGCGTTCAACTCCAGGAAGGCCTGAACCGTTTCAACCGGGTTCAGGTGGGAACTGGCCATGAACCAGCGGGGTTCATAGGCCCCGAGATTGAATATGGCAAGATCAATGGGAAATGCCTTCCCGATCTCTTCGAACCGGTCGAAATAGGCCAGATCTCCCGAAATGTATATGGTTGGGCCACCTGCACACTTGACCAGAAAGGATCCCCAAAGGGACCGATTCGGTCCCACAAAGGGGTTGCGCATGGTCCAGTGGTTGCACGGCAGGAGGACGATTTCCCTTTTTCCTTCCCGATAGGCGTCAAGCCAGTCCAACCGGGTCCTGTTCAGCATCCCCAGGTCCTTGAACATTCCGTCGTAGCCCAGGGGTGAAATGACATGGCTGTCTCTCTCAAAAAGCTTGAGAGAAGACCTGTCCAGGTGATCGAAATGGCCATGGGTAATGAGGATGTGATCCGGACGGGGCATGGCGTCCAGATTAAAAGCGATGGGGCTGAAATCCTTGAACCACATAAGACCGAAAAGCATCGGGTCCACGATCAGAAAACTGTCCAGGTCTTTGATCATGACACACGAATGTTTCACAAAGGTCACGGAACATCCGTCATGCCGTTTGACGGGCTCCCAGTGGACCTTTACCGGCAGGATTCTCTCATCCTTGTACAAAGCCTTGAAGGAATTCCTGTCGAAGAGCTTCCAGTAGAGGACCTTTAAGAAGCCTCCGTGTTCCGCCGTACTGAAGGGGTTCAAGAATTTCCCCTGGCCGTGGTGAAGCTTCCTGGCTGCTATCTCCCTGAGTCCCAATGAGGTCATTTGACGAAAGAACGCCTCTCTTTCCCTGCCGGTTCCTCTGTCTCCCCAAGCCCTGCTGAGGGGAAGCAACCCCCACAGGGCAGTCCATTTCCCCAGGGTGACCGCTGATTTCATGAAGTTCCGGCGATTGATTTTTCGCTTGATTTTCACTCAGTCCCTCCTACCGAAGGGCACGCTAAACTAGCGTGACAGGGACAGCGACGTCAATGATTTTCTGACAGGGGA
>CAYUCJ010000256.1:3527-5157 GCA_964443285.1 uncultured Desulfobacteraceae bacterium
CTGGATTCCAGGGGAAACCCGACTGTAGAGGTGGAAGTGGGCCTGGATGATGGCAGTTTCGGCCGGGCCGCTGTCCCCTCCGGGGCGTCCACCGGCAGGTTCGAGGCCGTGGAGCTTAGGGACCGGGCCAGTAAGAGGTACGGGGGAAAAGGTGTTGAAAAGGCCGTCCGGAATGTCAACAAGATCATTGCACCGGCCTTGATCGGTATGGAGGCAACGGACCAGCGTCTGATGGACAAAAGCCTCGTGGAGATGGACAATACCCCCAACAAGGGAAAGCTTGGGGCCAATGCCATCCTGGGCGTCTCTCTGGCCGTTGCTCGGGCCGCCGCCGATTCTCTCTACATGCCCCTATACCGCTACATCGGCGGCACCAACAGTTGCAGGATCCCCATGCCCATGATGAACATCCTGAACGGAGGCATGCACGCCCCCAACAATGTGGACCTCCAGGAGTTCATGATCATGCCCATAGGGGGAAAAACGTTCAAAGAAGCCCTTCGCATGAGCGTGGAGGTCTTTCACGCTTTGGCAAAGGTCCTGAAGGAAAAAGGGCTTTCCACGGCCGTGGGGGATGAGGGCGGTTTTGCCCCGGATCTCAAATCCAACGAGCAGGTCATAGAAATGATACTCGCCGGCATCAAAGAGGCCGGATACCGGGCAGGGAAAGATGTGGCCCTGGCCCTGGATCCTGCGGCATCCTCTTTCTATGAGAAGGGGAAATACGTCTTTTCAAAATCCGACCGATCCAAACGGACCGGTGCGGAGATGATCAACTTTTACAAGGACTGGGTGGAAAGGTTCCCGATTCTTTCCATCGAAGACGGCCTGGCCGAGAACGACTGGCGAAACTGGAACCGGATGACTAGGACGCTGGGCGACAAGATCCAGATCGTGGGGGATGACCTCTTTGTCACCAACACGAAACGGATCGCCAGGGGAATCAAGGAAAAATCAGCCAATGCAGTGCTCATCAAACTCAACCAGATCGGGACCCTGACCGAAACCCTGGAGGCCATAGAAATGGCCCACCGGGTGGGATGGAACGCCGTCATTTCCCATCGCTCGGGAGAGACGGAGGATACCTTCATAGCCGACCTGGCCGTGGCCACAGGAACCGGCCAGATCAAGACCGGTTCCCTCTGCCGTTCGGAACGGATCTGCAAGTATAACCAGCTCCTGCGCATCGAGGAAGAGCTCGGCCCGGCAGCGGAATTCGGGTGGGAGGCATAGATGGCCTACGACGCGACGAAAGACCAGGTCCTTGAGTCCTGGGAAAACGATGAAACCGGTTTGATCATCAGTATCAACCGGTACGGGGAAAGTGATCCGAAACTTCAGATCGGTCCCCGGGCCTACACCAAGCGGGATGGCTCCAAGGGAACCACCCGGGCCGGACGCCTCACCATCGACGACCTCCTCTGGCTTTCGGAGATTCTGGAGGAAGTCAAGACCAAGATGAACGATCATTTCATGGAGGGGTGACCCTGCCGGGCATCCCAAAGTACCCCTGCATCGGCAGGGACGGCGCGCAAGGCCTCCCGGTCAACCGCACCATGTCACAAAGCTTCGTGGTATTGCCGCCCTGATCCGCGATCCGTTGGTTTCATTCCGCAACACCTTGCTCAGG
>CAYUCJ010000257.1:0-5156 GCA_964443285.1 uncultured Desulfobacteraceae bacterium
CCCCCGTTATTTCTATCCGATCCAGGGGGCAGGGCACAATGATACCGATGTCACCGGCGGTCTCCGCTATTTCAAAACCCTCTCCGCGTTTATCCGGGATTCAAAGATCTGAGCCGGTCCGCCTGTTCATGGCCAAGCACGAAAACCTCGTGAAATGATGAACTTATCACAATACATGGACGGCTCAAGAAATAAACGGAAGAACCTTTCAAAATATAGGAAAATCCAGGCCGATAAAACTTGACGCCATACCTTTTTTGTGGTACGCAAAGCACTATTTTCAAGGGAATCAAGGCCTTTTCCCTTCCGCGTTCCCGCGGGGTGGGAATGCAGCGGGCAGTCGATTTCGAGAGGGATGACTTCCTGGGAAGTCATCCCTCTACACCATCAAATTCAAGGAGGTTAGAAGAATGGCGTACAACGCAGTGGAAATGCAAGACTGGCAGATCTCAGAGGCTGCTGAAAAAAACATGCCCACACCGGAAGAGTGGCGAGAGAAGCTCGGACTCCAGAAGGATGAAATTCTGCCCATGGGCAGGCTGGCCAAACTGGATTTTCTGAAGATCATCAACAGGCTCAAAGACAAACCCGATGGAAAGTACATCGAAGTGACGGCCATTACACCTACCCCCCTGGGTGAAGGAAAAAGCACCACCTCCTGCGGCCTGATGGAAGGTATGGGCAAGATCGGTCTAAACGTGGGCGGATGCCTGCGACAGCCCTCCGGTGGTCCCACCATGAACATCAAGGGTACCGCGGCAGGCGGCGGCAACTCCATCCTCATTCCCATGACGGAGTTTTCTCTCGGCCTGACTGGTGATATCAACGACATCATGAACGCCCACAACCTCGCCATGGTGGCCCTGACGGCCCGCATGCAGCACGAGCGCAACTATAATGACGAACAACTCAAGAGATTGACCGGGATGCGCCGCCTGGACGTGGACCCCACCCGGGTGGAGATGGGCTGGATACTGGACCTTTGCGCCCAGTCACTTCGAAACATTGTCATTGGCATGGGCGGCAGGTACGACGGTTTCACCATGCAGTCCAAGTTCGGCATTGCCGTCTCCTCCGAGCTGATGGCCATCCTTTCCGTGGTCCGGGATCTTGCAGACCTGAGGAATCGTCTCGACGAGATCACCGTGGCCTTTGACAAGAGCGGCAAGCCCATCACCACCGGTGACCTGGAAGTGGGGGGCGCCATGACGGCCTGGATGCGGAACACCATTAATCCCACTCTCATGTGTACTGCAGAATACGAGCCGTGCATGGTCCATGCGGGACCTTTTGCCAATATCGCCGTGGGCCAGAGTTCCATTATCGCCGACCGTATTGGCCTCAAGATGTTTGACTACCACGTCACCGAATCCGGTTTCGGCGCCGATATCGGCTTCGAGAAATTCTGGAATGTGAAATGTCGTTTCAGCGGCCTCAAACCCCATGTTTCCGTACTGACCAGCACGATTCGCGCCCTCAAGATGCACGGCGGCGGTCCTAAGGTGGTGGCCGGGCTTGCTCTGGATCAAGCGTACACCAAAGAGAACCTCGGACTCCTGGAGAACGGCGTGGCCAACATGGTCCATCACATCCAGACGATCCGGAAAGCGGGAATCAACCCCGTGGTCTGCATCAACTGCTTCCACACGGATACCAAGGACGAGATTGCCCTGGTCCGCAAGTATGCGGAAGAAGCAGGCGCGCGCTGTGCCGTCTCCACCCACTGGGCGGACGGCGGAGACGGGGCGGTTGAGTTCGCAGAGGCAGTGAAGGAAGCCTGTGACGAGGAGAACGAATTCAAGTTCCTCTATCCTATTGAAACGAAGCTCCGCGACCGTGTCGAAAAGATCGCCAAAGAGGTCTACGGGGCGGACGGGGTGGCCTGGAGCCCGGAAGCCGAAGCCAAGGCAAAAATGCTCGAAGCGGATCCCAAATTCGATGATTTTGCCACCATGATGGTCAAGACCCATTTGAGTCTGACCCATGACCCTGCTCTCAAGGGAGTGCCCAAGGGCTGGATTCTTCCCATCCGGGACGTGCTGATCTATTCCGGCGCCAAGTTCCTCTGCCCCTGTGCCGGGACCATCAGTCTCATGCCCGGAACGAGTTCCAACCCGGCCTTCCGCCGCGTTGATGTGGATGTGAACACCGGAAAAGTTTCAGGCCTGTTCTAGAAAATCGCAACTTGAAGAGAAAAAAAGAGGGCTGATTGATAGCCCTCTTTTTTTGTTACGCTGCTCCCTTTATCGGGCCGTTACGATTTCCCCATTGTGGTTAGGAGGAAAGATCCGTCAGCCTGCTGAATCACCCGGAGTCCGAACTGGGAAATCGTATCCACCAGGGGGCGCCCGAATATCAAATCCGTCTCGTCCGGATCGACGCCTCTCTTCTTTGCGACAAAAGGCCTCAGGTGATGGTCGAATTTGAGCAGTTCGAGGATCTCCACCACAGCTCTTTCGCCCTCGGACTCGATCTGCCGAACCAGGTGCTCCAGCCTGGCATATCCACACCGCCTTTCGTGTTCCTTAATCAATCCGAGAAGGACCGCGTCACGGATGACGTGCTCCCTGCTTGCCTTCGGCCCGCTGTAGACTTCCATAAATTTTTTCGAGTCCCAGCACTCGAGGGCACCGCATTGAACCGGCCTGTGTGCGTAGATGCGGCAACCCTTTCCTTCCTCGTCATGGAAGATGCAGGCGCCGTCCTTTTCCCTGACCTTTATAATCTCACGGCCGGCCGGTCGCAACTCCTCGTAGATATTGTCTCTTACGATTTCACCCGGCCTGATGGTGAACAGGTTCCGTCTTTCTAAATGTCCTTTTGTAATGAGGGGAATATCCGCTACCTGGAGGCTGGGACTGGAACCACGGCAGCAGTCACCGCATCGGATGCAAGAGTCGCGTTTTTCAGTCATCGATGCTTCTCTCAATCTTTACGTGAAGGGCCATTCCAATGGGTAGGAATGGCCCCGTTTTCATGAATCGTAAAAAGCGAACCTATTCAGGAAGCAGCGGCCTGAGAGCAACGAGCCGGAGGAGAACCTGACACTCTTTTTCAGATTCTCGTCATGAGAGCAGGTGAACGGGATGTTCCTGAAGCGGCGTCATTTCGCCCCTGAAACAGGACAGTGGAAGGGGCGAAATCCGTAGCGACCGGAGTCATGGACGACGTAGGGAGCGTAGCTTCTGGAATATGCCGTTTGCCTGCTCAACAATGTCTCGCCGGAATGAAAATGACTTCGTTGGAAGCTGGTTTATGCCGCCGGCGGCAACCTATGAACAACGAAGAGGAGGAGTCCTGGGCTTCGGCGAATAAGAAGACTTCGTTAGAAGTCAGGTCTGCATTATCAGCCGACCTTCAAGATGAGGGCCCCCCCGGTATCTCCTGCAGCACACCCGGTCCAGAGGAAGTACCCCCCGCCCTTTTTGACGGTCTCCTCAATCCCCTCGATGATCAAACGCCCCGCCGTGGGGCCCTGCGGGTGACCGTAAATCAGGGAACATCCGTAGTTGTTGAACGACACACTCCCGGCACCCATGGCATCCACCCCCATCTTTTTCGCGAAGTTGAGGTCATTGACCACAAAGGGGTTGTGAGTCTTGATCACGCTGATGTCCTCGATCTTTATCTCTGCATTTTCAAGGGCCATTCTTGACGCCGGCACAGGGGCGGCGGCCATGTATCCCGGCTTTTCCCGTGAGAATCCGGAAGAGACAACCCGGATCTTTACCGAGGGGTCAGGGCTCAGTTTCGCGGCTTGTTCCTCGGTGGTCACAATCACCGAGCAATTCCCATCCGCGGGGAATGTCTGTGCGCCGAAGCTGAGGATGCCGCCGGGAACGACCGGCCTGAGGCCGGCCAACCCTTCCGCTGTACAAGGGGTAACGCCTTCGTCCTCTTCCACCAGCTTGGTCTTCTTCCGGGAGACCTTGACTTCCGCAGGGAACATGTATTCCTTCTGAAACTCCCTGTCGTTGGCAAGGGCATCCAGATATTGCTCGTATCTCCTCAGGGTCAATTCGTCGCACTGTTCCTTGGTGAATCCGCCTTCCTTTCCCACGTTCTCCGCCGTCTCGATCATCTTCAGGCCCACATTGGGGTCGGAATTGAAATTGTCCATGAGCCAGTTTTCGGATATGACCTCTCCGCCCGGTCCCTTGGGGTTGGGCCATATGGTGTGGGGCCCGTTTGAGCACCGGTCGGCCATCAGGGTGCAGCAGTTCTTGTAAAAGCCCGCTTCCACACCCATTGCGGCGTTGAAAATGGAGACCGTTGACGTGTTGCACGCCTGGCTGATGGTGATTCCCGAGGTCTCGCCGGCACCCATCATGGCTGCCGCCCACGCACTGGCGTAGAATTGATGGATTTGGCTGATCGTCATGCCCATGATCAGGTAGTCGAACATCCTGGGATCCCACTCCTTCTCGGCCAACCATCTCTTGGCGGTATTGGCGGCAAGAACAATGGAATTCTCATTGGCCAGGCTTCCCTGCCAGCGGCTAAACGGCGTTGAATAGTAGCCCTTGTACGGTATAAATGCCTTTGTCAACATATCACTCTCCTCCTTTAAGGTTCAGTTTCAATGATTTAGGGTATCCTTTTTGATTCAATCCCAGTTTCAAATTTCAGGTTTCAAATCCTCAATCAATTGTTTCCACTTCCGCCTTCCCGTCAATCGCTCCACTTCCCATACTTGTCCCTGAGGATGCGGTGCAGAATCTTGCCCGTGCCGGTCCGTGGCATTTCATCATCCGTGATAAAATCGATGCTTTTGGGACGCTTGAACCCGGCCAGTTTTCCCTTTGTAAATTCAATAAGCTGTCTGCCCATATTCTCACCAGGGTCATAACCCTCGTGCAGGACCACCACGGCCTTGACGGCCTCACCCCACTTGTCATCGGGGATTCCGATCACCGCAATGTCCTTCACAGCCTCGTGGCCTGCGACCACACTTTCCACCTCGGTCGGATAGACATTTTCACCACCCGTTATGATCATGTTGGCCTTTCGGTCTACGAGCACGTAGTACCCATCCTCATCGCGCCTCACCATGTCCCCGGCCGAGGACCATCCCCCCTCAAAGGCACCCTTCGTCTTCTCGGGTTCTTTCAGGTACTCTTTAAAAAGCATGGGCGTACGGTAGAAGAGTTCTCCCA
>CAYUCJ010000258.1:0-5144 GCA_964443285.1 uncultured Desulfobacteraceae bacterium
CCTATGAGCAAGGAAGAGGAGGCGTCCTGACAATCTTTTTCAGACCCTTTCTAAAAAAGACCCTCAGGCCATCTCCTGAACTCAGTTGAATAAAGCGACTTCGCTGGAAGTCCAGGAACGAATTTTTTGCTGTTCCATTAAACGAATGAAGAACGGACGAGAGGCTGTCAGTCGTGGTGAATGATCAGGTTCGTGAAAAAAGGACGCCCGGGGAAAGACAAAAAATGCTCGGGCGTCGAAAACTGGGAGAACTCCTGGTGGAAACCGGGCTCCTATCCGAGGTCCGACTGAGTGAGGCCTTAGAGGCTCAGACAGGCACCGGGAAAAGGTTGGGCCAGGTCCTCCAGGAACTCGGATTTCTCACCGAAGAGGAAATAGCTTTCGCCCTGGCCATGCAGCTCAAGATCCCTTTCGTGGACCTGAGAGATCATGATATAGATGATGGTGTTATGGGGTCTGTTCCTGAGGAGATTTGCCGAAAATTCCTGTGTATCCCCATCAATCGAAGCAACAACATGTTACATGTGTCCATGGTCGACCCTCTTGATCTGAACATGATCAAGGAACTTCAATTCATTACTGGATTCAACATCCAGGCAGCCATTTCAACACCGAGCCAGATCCTTGACAAAATTCAGAGACATCATCATCCTGAGAAGTCGATGGATGAAGTGGCGGGTGAGTTCAGCGGTGAGGAATTGCTGGAATTCTATCCAGGAGAAAAGGAGGCTGAACAAGAAGAAGAGGAGTTTGACAGGTTTCAGGATTCTCCTTTTGTCAAGATGGTGGATCTGATCATCAAGAACGCTATCAAAAGAGGAGCCAGTGACGTACACATCGAGGCTCAGGAGAACCATGTGAGGGTGAGAAACAGGATAGACGGGGTTCTCCAGGAAACAATCAAACTCCCTAAATGGACGCAACCCATCATCATTTCCAGGATCAAGGTCCTCGGGGGAATGAATATCGCAGAAAGAAGACTTCCGCAAGACGGCAGGATCAAGGTGAGGTCCCGGAGTTCCTCCGCAGATCTGCGTGTTTCGACCCTTCCCACCTTTTATGGGGAAAAGGCCGTGATCAGGATTCTCAACAAGGAAGAGGCTTTTCTTTCCTTGGATCTGCTCGGGTTTGACAAAAAGAACCTCGCCGTTCTCCGAAATTTTGCCGCGCAACCACAGGGAATGATTTTGATCACAGGACCAACCGGCAGCGGAAAAACATCAACCCTTTATGGTTGTATGCAGGAGATTCGATCTGAAGAAGTGAACATCGTAACGGTGGAGGATCCTGTGGAGTATGAACTCAACGGGATCAACCAGGTCCAGATCAATGAGAAGGTCGGGCTCACTTTTCCTTATATCCTCAGGTCCATCCTGAGGCAGGACCCCAACGTGATTATGGTGGGGGAAATCAGAGATGAGGAAACGGCTGAACTGGCACTCCAGGCCTCCCTGACGGGCCACCTCGTCCTTTCAACCCTGCATACAAGTGACGCTCCCACGGCGATCACAAGGCTTATTGAGATAGGGATGCGGCCGTTTCTCATCGCTTCCGCCCTGATTGGTGTAGTGGCACAGCGGTTGGTGAGGGTCATTTGCCCGGATTGCAGGGAGGAGTATGCCCCCAACCCGGAACTGCTTGCGAGGCTCAGCATGCGCCAGGAGGAACTGCCCTTCAAATTCTATCGCGGCACCGGCTGTTCCCGCTGTGACAATACGGGATTCAAGGGAAGGACGGCTATTGAAGAAGTCATGATCATGGGCCATATGATGAGAGAACTGATCCAGAGCAAGGCCAGCGCCGATACATTAAGAGAGGCCGCCATGGCAACGGGGATGACGACTCTCGGAATCAGTGGATTGCGAAAGATCCGCATGGGCGTGACGACCATTGAAGAGGTCTTGAGGGCGGTCCACCAAAAGGAAGAACTCTCCACCATTTGTCCGGGCTGCGGTAAAGCCGTCAGTCTCGATTTCAAGGACTGTCCCGTGTGTCAGGAACCCATCGTTCCGACCTGCAATTCCTGTGAGCGGATCGTGCAACCTGACTGGGTCGTCTGCCCCTATTGCAGGAATGATTTGAAATCCTAGCCCGGCTTTTTTGGGGCAGGTCTCTGTTATTTCTATTTCTGCCCGGAAGTATCGTCTGAACAGGTAAAGCCATTATGCAATGTAAACATCACCAGGATCGACAAGCGGAACACTTTTGTGTCGGCTGTAATGCGCCTTTGTGCAGCGAATGTGTTGAAGAAGTGCGGCCGGGAGTCTATGCCTGTTTTCAGTGTGCCATGCTCCAGTCTGTATCTCAGGTGGGCTCCAAGATTGTCGACAAGAAAGAAAGGGTTGAAGAAAAAAAGGCCGAAAAAAACAAGGCCTGGGGTCCGTACCGATATTTCCTGATCGTCTCTTCGGTAATGATCCTTGCCATGTGGGGGGTCATCCTGTTCGGTGGAAAACCCGCACCGGAACTCACCGCGTCCACGTTTGACAAGGCCAAGGCGGGGAGGGTGCTGCTCTTTCTCGTGAACGGATCCATCAATCGGTATGCCCACTATGAGGGCAACCGGTATCCCAAGAACCTGAAGGACCTTGTGCCCAAATATCTGCAGCTGAAAAATCATCAATTGCCTTTTCTGGATAACCTCAAGTATGTGAGAGATCCCGACCCAAGTGTCGCCTACAGGCTCTCGCTTGCCCATGTGAAAGCGGGTGAAATGCGGATTACACTCACGGCAGGAGGTGTGAGATCGACGCTGCCTGATGGGGAGGAATCCTAGATGCGCAGGCAGGGTGGATTTACTCTCCTTGAACTCTTGGTCACGGTCCTGATCCTGGGGGTCCTTGCGGCAACGGCCATTCCCCTTTATCACACCTGGACACAGCGAGCCTATGGGACCGAGGCAACGCTGATGATGAAACAAATCCTGGACGGGGAAATCATTTACTACCTGGAGCACGACGACTTCTTCCCGACGGGTGTGGGGACGACCGTGACGGTCAGAGCCGACGGCAGTGCGGTCCCGGCGGGCTCCTTTGCACAGGTAACGGCCGCTTTGAAAGTGAATGTACCCACAGGGCATCATCTTGACTATGATATGACAAACATCGGGAATTCCTGCCTGGTCACGATTTCGTCGAGCCCGCCACCGGGATTTCCACTGTTCAAGAACGATCAAAGAAAACTTAATGCCGTAATCGATGGTGAGGGAAAAATTGATTATCTCTCCGAGGCAGAGGTCCTTGCTCTTTTAGGCGGGTAAGGCGGAGAGCGGACTGGTGCCGCAACGCGTTCGGGCATAACGAAACCGGATAGGGAACAATACTTCGTCGGATATGACCCAGCACTCCAATTCATTCTTCCAGAACTTCATCACTTCAGGGACAAGGCTCGTGGACCCCGCGACGCTTAGGCGGATACAGGTCCTCAACGCATTTGAGCTGGCCTTTGTGATCCTTACCCCCTTTCTGGGCCTTTTCTATTTCTATGTGGGGGCATTCCTCCTCTTTTACGCCTGCATCATAGCCGGTCTTTTGGGTATCCTGGTCATCCTTTCCCTGAGAATGACAAAGAAACCAGGCCTTGTGGGGAATCTGGCCGTGCTGGTCCTTTGGGTGACGCTTGCCGTTATCAGGTGGCATACGGGAGCGATGGGAGCCGGTGGATTGATGCTTTTGGCCTGGGTGTGGAATGCCGTCCTGATTCTAATGGCCATTTTTATAACAGGTTACCTGTGGGGAACGATCTGGACCTGCCTGGTTTTTGTTGAAACAGCCTTTGCGGTTTACCTCTTTAGAGCCGGTTATCAATTTCCGAACTTGATCCCGGTTGAGGTCTCCCCGGTCTATTCGCTCGGGGCCTACCTCCTGGGCCTCCTGGCCATTCTCCTGTTCGCTTTTCTCTTCGAAAAACAAAGTGACGATGCCCTGGCCCGCGAAGATGAGAAGGCCCGGGCCCTGAGGGATTCCAGAAAGTACATGGAAGACCTCCTTTTGAGATCCCCGGTGCCGACCTTTGTGTTGGACAGGCAGCATCGCGTGGTGCAGTGGAACCGGGCGTGTCAACAATTGACCGAGGTGAGGCCCGGTGATGTTATCGGAAAGCAGGTGTGGGAGGGGTTTGCACTCAATTCCGCGGGCAGCCTGGCTGATAAGATCATGGAAGACCCGGAATCCTTGAAGGCTCAATATGGGAGTTCCGCCCTTTCTTCCTCCGACAGCGGCTCTTTTTGTATCGAAGCGGATCTGCCTCAGCTTTGCGGTGGTTCCAGAGCGGTTGTGAATGCGGCTCCCATTTTAGACTGGGATGGGATGGTCATGGGCGCCATTCAGACTGTTCAGCTGATCGAGGAGGCACCCGGGAATAAGGCCCCAAGGCCGAACATCCCGGACGTGGGTCTCGAAGAGGCCTATCCCATTTACAAGATCGCCCGGAACGGCAAGATAACGTACTGGAACAGGGCCTGTGAGGAAATTCTGGGATATTCCGCCTCCCAGATGATTGGGGACAACCCTCTCCCGGTGTTGTCCAAGCCCTACAGGTCGAATTTCCGTGAAACGATCCTCAGGACCATGCAGGGGGAGGTTGTCGGGGACAAAGAGTGGAAATATTATGATGAAGATGGCCAGCCTGTTTACGTGCTGGCCAAGGTCATACCCCTTCCTGCGGCTAATGGGGAGATCCTGGAGTGCGTGGTCTTGAATACCGTCATAACGGATTTGAAGCTCCGGGTGAAGAAGCTGGAACGCTATGCCATGGACAGCAAAGAAAAGTTTAAGAGGCTCATGGGAGAGTACCAGCTCTTGAAACGGAATATCGCGGCTTTTATCCGAAAAAAAGATGAATGACAGACACTTAATCTACCACTTCGTAGACCGAAATTTTCTCGCGCTTTCCTTTTATTTTCCTCGGCCCCACTGGACGCACCTTGAACCGGTCTTTGGTTAGACGATAGGTTTCTTCTCCAATGAGCACTTGATGGGGGTCTCCTATGGATTCGAGGCGTGAGGCAATATTCACTGGATCCCCTATCACAGTATAATCCATCCGCTTCGGGGATCCTATGTTGCCGGCCACGACTCTCCCGGTGTTGATGCCGATGCGGATATCAAACTTCTTGTCTTCGGCGGTGTCGGCCATCAGCAACT
>CAYUCJ010000259.1:0-2645 GCA_964443285.1 uncultured Desulfobacteraceae bacterium
TGGTTCTGATGGCCCGGGAAAAGGCAGAGGAATTGGGCTGCAGACCGCTGGTCAGAGTGGGCGCCCAGGGGGCGGCGGGAATCGATATGAAATACGTGCTGGTTGCCCCGATTCTATCCATTCCAAAGGTGTTGGCAAAGGGCGGTCTCAAGATAGAAGATGTAGATCTCCACGAGATCAACGAGGCCTTCAGCTCATCGTCCGTGGCTATTAACAGGGAACTCTCCATTGACCCTGCTCGGGTCAATGTGAACGGAGGCTCCGTGGCACTGGGGCATCCCATCGGGGCCAGCGGCGCGAGACTGCTGACCACACTCATCCATGCCATGAAAGACCGGAGGGCTGCAATCGGTGAAACGAGCCTCTGCCTCGGGGGGGGCGAAGCGGTAACCCTGCTCGTTTATAATGAAGAATAGTACATCGGTCTTTGTGAAAGATAGTCGCCCGACGCCCGACGCTTTAATCAAAAGGAAGGAGAAGTGATATGAGAAATGCAGTTATTGTTTCCGGTATGAGAACACCTGTCGGCTCATTTGGGGGTACTCTGAAAGGTACGCCGGTCGTGGAGCTTGGGGCGCTTGTTCTGAAAGCAACGCTCAAGAAAGCGAATCTCAGGCCTGTGGCCACCTCGGCACTCACCCAGTATGAACCTGACGCCCTCAGGAATCTTGGAATGATCGAGCTTGAAAAACAAGGCCATGACTATGACATTGCTCTTCAGCCCGTTGAAGTGAACGAGGTGATTATGGGAAACGTGGTGGGGACCGGCCAGGGTCAGAATGTCACCCGTCAGGCCATGATCAAGGCGGGAATCCCAAAAGAGACTCCCGCCTTTACGGTCAACAAGGTGTGTGCCTCCGGCATGAAGGCCGTTGTCCTTGCCGCCCGGTCCATTCAACTGGGAGAGGCCGACGTCGTCCTTGCGGGGGGCATGGAAAACATGAGCCTGATTCCCTACGCCCTGCCTTCCGCCAGATGGGGCGCTCGTATGAACAACAAGGAACTTATCGATCTCATGGTTTTTGACGGGCTATTTGAAATCTTCTATGGTTATCACATGGGCATTACAGCGGAAAACATAGCCGAAAAATACGGTATTTCCCGGGAAGAACAGGACGAACTGGGCGCCATGAGCCACCTGAGAGCCCGAAAGGCCATTGTCGAGGGGCTCTTTGCGGACGAAATAGTGCCTGTGGTCATTTCCCAGAGAAAAGGCGATCCCCTGGTCTTCGATACGGACGAACGCCCCATGGATACCAGTATTGAAAAAATGGGAAGACTCCGGGCGGCATTCAAAAAGGACGGTACCGTAACGGCCGGAAATGCATCCGGGATAAACGATGCTGCGGCGGCCCTGTTACTGATGAGCGAAGAAAAGGCAAAAGAGCTGGGTCTGAAACCCCTGGTGAAAGTCCGGGGTTATGCCTCCGCCGGTGTGGATCCGGCGTTCATGGGCCTTGGACCCATTCCTGCTGTGAGAAAGATCATGGAGAAGGAAAATCTCAGGATAGATGATTTCGGCGCGATTGAACTGAACGAGGCGTTTGCCTCACAGGCCATCGCCTGCATGAGGGAACTGGGTTGCGACCCCGGGAAAACCAATGTCCTCGGCAGTGGTATTTCCATTGGCCACCCCATTGGGTGCACCGGCGCTCGTATCATCCTGACGCTCATGGGTGAAATGATGAGGAAGGGCCATGCAATTGGACTGGCATCACTCTGCATCGGCGGCGGCCAGGGTATGGCGACCGTGCTTGAAAAGGTGTGAGTGAAATACGGATTTGGAACCCTGACATCTCTCTAAGAGGCTGTCCGAAGCAAACCGAAACCCTGGAACACTGAAACGTTTGGACAGAGGAGAAAATCATGGCATACGAGAACCTCATTTTCCAAAAAGACGGAGACGTGGCAATCATCAAGTTCAACCGCCCGAAGGCGCTGAATGCCATCAACCCGGATGTCCTGGCCGAGGTGCATCAAGGACTCGACGAGATCGAATCGGACCCGGGCGTCAAAGTCCTGATCCTGACCGGAGAAGGGGACAAGGCCTTTGTCGCGGGGGCGGATATTTCTCACATGGTCAACCTGAATCCCCTGGAAGCCAGAAGGTTTTCATGTTCAGGTCAGGACCTCCTCTTTCGCCTTGAAAGACTTCCCATCCCGGTGATCGCCTGTGTCAATGGATTTGCCCTGGGTGGCGGGACTGAGATCTCCATGGCCTGTGACTTTATTTACGCCTCCGAGAAGGCCAAGTTCGGCCAGCCCGAAATCAACCTCGGGATTATCCCCGGATTCGGTGGGACTCAGAGGCTTTCCCGCCTGGTCGGTCCGGCCATGGCCAAGGAACTGTGCATGACCGGCGTCATGATCAGTGCTGAGGAAGCCAGGACCATTGGACTCGTAAACAAGGTCTTTCCCCACGAGCAACTCTGGGAGGAAACCATGAAGACCGCCCGGGTCATTGCTTCAAAAGGCAGAGTGTCCATGCGCGGTGTCAAGCAGTGCATAGACCGGGGCTTTGACCTCGACGTCACCTCCGGCTGCTATCTCGAGGCTGATGCGTTTGCCCTTTGCATGACCACCCCGGACGGGAAAGAGGGTATGACCGCATTCCTGGAAAAGAGGAAGCCGTTATTCAAAGGGGG
>CAYUCJ010000259.1:2745-5141 GCA_964443285.1 uncultured Desulfobacteraceae bacterium
ATGGATTTTGAGCTGACCGAAGAGCAACAGATGGTCCAGGAAATGGCCAGGCGTTTCGCCGAGACCGAAATCAAGCCCAAGGCCGCGGATTTGGACGAGAGGCATGAGCACCCTGAGGGGATTGTCAAGCAGCTTGGTGAGCTGAAAATGCTGGGAATAGCCGTGCCCGAGGAGTATGGGGGCGGCGGCATGGATTATGTGAGCTACGCCGTGGCCCTGATAGAGATTTCCAAGGCCTGCGCGTCCACCGGCGTGATCATGTCGGTGAACAACTCCCTCTACTGCTTCCCGGTCATGGCTTACGGCACGGAAGAGCAAAAAAAGAAATACCTCTATCCCTGTTCCTCCGGGGAGCACCTGGGGTGTTACGGCCTGACGGAGGCGGGAGCCGGATCCGACCCTGCGGGCATGCGGACCACGGCTGTGCGGGACGGCGACGGATGGATCCTGAACGGGGAGAAGAAATTCATTACGAACGGCAATGTGGCTTCCTACTGCGTGCTGGCGGCTGTCACCGAAAAAGGGGCCGGCTACAAGGGGATCAGCTCATTCGTGGTAGATCTGAAAAATACCCCCGGTTTCAAGGTCGGACGCGTGGAGGACAAACTGGGCATTCTGGCATCGGGAACCGCCGAGCTGATTTTCGAGGACGCCAGGGTACCGGGCGAAGCGCTTCTGGGGAACCCGGGAGAAGGATTCAAACAGATGCTGACCACCCTTGACGGCGGCCGCATCGGGATCGCTTCCCAGGCACTCGGCATCGGCCGGGCCGTGCTCGATGAGGCCCTCGAATACGCGAAAACCAGAATCCAGTTCGGAAAATCCATCACGACATTCCAGGCCATCCAGTGGAAACTGGCGGACATGGCAACGGAGCTGGATGCGGCGGAGCTGCTGGTATTGAGGGCCGCCTGGCTGGAAGACCACGAAAAACCCTATGAAAAGGCGGCCGCCATGGCGAAGATGTATGCCTCTGATGTGGCCATGAGGGCGGCAGTCGAAGGGGTCCAGATACTGGGCGGCTATGGATACTGCAAGGAATACCCCATGGAACGTCATATGCGCGATGCCAAGATCTGCCAGATCTACGAGGGCACCAATGAAATCATGCGGCTGGTCGTGGCAAAAAACCTCATCAGGGGATAAGGAGACGGAAAATCGCGTCTCAAAGGGCCGTCACAGCCCGGAAAGGGGGTCACCATGTCCTCGACATTCAATCGTGATGTCTTCGGCGAAATAGCCGAAGGAAACGAAAAATGGGAAGAAACATGCAGGGATTCTTTCTCCTGCACGCCTGAAAGGCGCGAGCGTTTCACAACCGTTTCGGACAGGGAGATCAATCGGATCTATTCACCTGAAGATATCAAATACCATGATTTCATGAAAGACCTGGCCTTTCCCGGCCAGTACCCGTTTACCAGGGGCGTTCAGCCATCCATGTACAGGGGCCGCCTCTGGACGATGCGCATGTTTGCCGGACTGGGCTCTTCGGTCGACACGAACCGGCGATTTCATCTCCTGGTGAAGGAAGGACAGACGGGACTCTCTACGGCCTTTGATATGCCGACGCTCATGGGTTACGATTCCGATTCACCCAGGGCCCGGGGTGAATGCGGGAAATGCGGTGTCGCCATCGACACCCTGAAGGACGTGGAAGACCTCTTTGCGGGCCTTCCCATCAACAGCATTACCACCTCCATGACCATCAATCCTCCTGCGGCCGTGATCTGGGGGATGTATATTGCCATGGCTGAAAAAAGGGGCATCGACCGCGGTATCCTGGGCGGGACTATCCAGAACGATATGCTTAAGGAATTCATCGCTCAGAAAACCTTCATGTGCCCTCCCGAACCCTCCCTGCGCATCATTACGGACACGGTCGAATTCGGGACCAAAGAAGTCCCCAGGTGGAACACGATCAGCATTAGCGGTTATCACATCCGGGAAGCGGGATCCACGGCCGTTCAGGAGTTGGCGTTTACCCTGGCGGACGGCATTGCTTATACCGAGGCCGCTATTGAGCGGGGTCTTCAAGTGGATGAGTTTGCGCCGCGCTTTTCCTTTTTCTTCAATTCACATCTGGATTTCTTTGAAGAAATCGCCAAGTTTCGGGCGGCGAGAAGAATGTGGGCAAAGATCATGAAGGAGCGGTTCAAGGCCCGAAACCCCCGATCCTGGTGGCTGCGATTTCACACCCAGACGGCGGGCTGCTCCCTCACCGCTCAGCAGCCCTACAACAATGTGGTCCGCACGGCTCTCCAGGGGCTGGCGGCAGTACTGGGCGGGACCCAGTCCCTTCACACCAACTCCCTTGATGAAGTGCTGGCCATCCCAACCGAGGAGGCCGCAACCATCGCCCTCCGAACCCAGCAGATCATTGCCGAGGAATCGGGTGT
>CAYUCJ010000260.1:0-5110 GCA_964443285.1 uncultured Desulfobacteraceae bacterium
GTGAGGCTCACGACTTTTCCTTGAATTCGCGTGCCCATGGGGTATTTTTCACCGGCATTGCTCCACGGGTCAGGCGTCAACTGCTTGATCCCGAGAGAAACGCGTTCCCTCTCCCGGTCGAACTTGAGGACCTTGACCGTGATCTTGTCCCCTACCCGGAAAAGCTCTGAAGGGTGGCCCACGCGCCCCCAGGACATATCCGTGATATGCACGAGACCGTCGATGCCTCCCAGGTCAATAAAAAGGCCGTAGTCCGTTATATTCTTGACAGCCCCTTCAATCGTCGCGCCTTCCTCAAGGAATTTCAGGGTGGCTTCTCTCAGCGTAACGCGTTCAGCCTCAAGGATAGCCCTTCGCGACAGGACGATGTTTCCCCTTCGCTTGTTATACTTGACAATCTTGAATTCCTGTTCGGTCCCGACCAGTCTATCCATGTCCCGAACCGGTCGAAGGTCGACCTGGGAACCCGGCAAGAAAGCCTGCAGGCCGATGTCAACGGAGAGCCCTCCCTTTACCCGGGAGATAATCTTGCCCACAATGGTTTGGTCTTGTTCATAGACCTTCTTGATTTCGTCCCAGACCTTGATCTTGGCCGCCTTTTCCTTGGAGAGGGTGATCACCCCTTCTTCATCTTCCTTTCGTTCCAGAAGGACGTCCACCTTGTCGCCGACTTTGGCGGTCAACCCTCCATTTCCGTCATAGAATTCCTCTATGCGAATCTGCCCTTCTGATTTATATCCAATGTCCACAAGGACAAATTCCTTGTCAACCTGAACAATCTCCCCGGTGATAACCTCGCCTTCCTGAATACTCTTCAGGCTTTCCTCGTAGAGTTCCATGAAGCTGGTGGCTTCACCCGATCCCTCTTGATCCCGGGAAAGTTCACCCTCTGGAACCTCTAATGGGTTTATTTCATTAGAAAAGTCATCTGGTTGGATGTCGCTTTCACCTGCTTTTTCTTCAATGATTTCGTCTGTTCCTTTTCCCATTAACCCAAATACCCCCTGCGCATATTTGCCTCACAAAGAGGCTTAACCTACATCACTTACCAAAGTATTTAGAGAAATACAACTTTTTTATGCTAAAGACCAAATGTGATGATTTCGTATGAAGCCATCATTCTCGCCCATGGACCATCACAGATATCCCTCCAGGTGGGCCAGGATCGTGCGGACTACCTGATCCTGCGTGAGGTTCGTGGTATCGATGAGGATAGCATCCTCAGCCGCTTTTAGAGGCGCCAGCGTCCGGGTCCTGTCCTGCTCGTCCCTTTTCAGAAGTGCAGCCTTCACTTCTTCCTCGTCCACGTTTTCGTCGCGGCCCTTACGTTCCAGGTATCTTCTTCTGGCGCGTTCATCGAGGCTGGCGGTCAAAAAGAACTTGTTCCGGGCTCGGGGAAAGACGACGGTTCCCATGTCCCTTCCCTCTGCCACCACATTGGTTCCTCTGGCCATGCGTCTCTGAAGTTCGGTCATGGCCTCTCTGACCTCCCTCACTGTCGAAACACCGGAAGAGCGCATATCCATGTCGGACCGGCGTATGGCCAGGCTGATATCCTCTTCATCGAGGAGAAGTTTGAGATCGGCCCCTTCGGAATGAAATCTCAGATCCATGTGGCTGCAAAGCTCTCCCAGATGGGCGCCCTGATCCAGGGGTATACCGTTTTTTTCAGCGGCCAATGCCACCGCCCGGTACATGGCTCCCGTGTCGAGGTACAGATAATGGAGCTTCCCTGCGAGTAGTTTGCTGATGGTGCTTTTTCCTGAGCCTGCCGGCCCGTCAATGGTAATAACGTTACTCACAGGGTGCCCCCCCATTCTCAAGGAGGCTTTTCATGGCCATGATGAATCGCTCGTTTTCTTCCGGAAGGCCTACGTTGATGCGGATGTATTCGGCCAGGGAGTAACTTTCCATTGAGCGGACGATAACGCCTTTGCCAAGGAGTTTTTCATAAGTTTTTCTGCCGCCGGCGGGAACCCTTATCAAAAAAAAGTTGGTTTGCGTCGGAACAACCTCCAGCCCCATCCGGCCCAAGTTCTCCTGAAGGTAGGCCAGGCCGTCTCGAACCGTACCCAGGGTTCGGTTTACAAAATCGGTATCGTCCAGGGCGGCCGTGGCTGCTGCCTGTGCCAGGGTGTTCGCGTTGAAAGGCTGCCTAACCCGGTTGATGTAGTTCGCGATTTCGGCCGAGGTGAATCCGTAACCTATCCTCAGGCCGGCCAACCCATAAATCTTTGAGAAAGTTCTCAGTATGACGATACCGGGATGCGAATCCAGCAATTGGAGGCCGTCGGCACAATCAGGATCCCTGACAAATTCAATGTAGGCCTCATCCAGGGCCACTATGAGATGCTTCGGCAAGGCCTCAAGGAAGAGTTTCATTTCTCGCGCACCCAGTATGGAACCTGTGGGATTGTTGGGATTGTTCACAAAGATGATCTTCGTCCTGGGGGTAACGGCGTCCAGTATTCCCCTAAGGTTGATGCCGAAGTTTTCAAGTGGGACGGAAATGGTGCACCCTCCGGCCCCTTTCACGATTTTCTCGTAAACCAGAAATGTGGGAAAGGCCTGGATGACTTCTTCTTCAGGCTCAAGAAACGTGCGGACGATCAACTCGATGATCTCGTTTGAGCCGTTTCCCAGGAGGATTCGTTCGGGGGAAAGTTGAAATTTTTTGCTCAATCTGGATTTCAGATAGTATCCGCTGCCGTCAGGGTACCGGTTGAGAGATCCCAGTTTTTCCCGAATGGCATGAAGTGCTTTCGGAGATGGACCGAGGGGGTTCTCGTTGGAAGCGAGTTTGATGGATCCGGGAATGCCCAGGTCCCGTTCCAGTTCTTCAATGGGCTTTCCTGGAGGGTACGGCACGAGGTTTTCTATGCCCGGACGGACCAATTTGTTCATTGTCATAATACTCCTCTACAAACCTATCAGAAAAAAGCAATTACATTACCTTTGTTCCTAAAGCTATTTGTTCCCTGCGATCTCTGTGTGAGATATTATCTTTCGTTTTTGTCTGTATCTGCTCCTCCTTGTTTTAGAGACTGGCTAGCGGCCTTATATCCTAAAGGTGACAAAAAGTAAACTCCGGTGGCTGCTCATTTCCCTTGACTTCATTTTCGTGATGGACTATTTTGACATAATTATCAGATAACCACCTTTTATTACTCACTATCGAAAACGAGGGAGGACATGAACAAATCACAACTCATAGAGGCTCTTGCAAAGGCGGAAGACCTTCCCTTGAAAAAGGCGGAAGATGTGGTGAACACGGTTTTCGGAGACATGGAAGACGCCCTTGCCCGCGATGAACGTGTTGAGATCAGGGGACTTGGCAGCTTCAAGATCAAGGAATACGAAGGCTACAAGGGCCGAAATCCAAAGACCGGTGATATCATTGAGGTCGCTCCCAAAAAACTGCCCTTTTTCAAGGTGGGAAAAGAACTGAAGGAAAGGGTCGACGTTTATTAGGTTTTCTGAGGATCCTTTTCCTTGATCAACTCCTGAAGAGTTGTCACATCAGACGGCACAGCAAAAAGCGCCAAGATTAAGGCGCGAGAATCTTCAGGAATGAGGCGTACATAGAGGTACGCCGCAATGATTAAAGATGAAGCGAAACGCAGAGATTGGAGTTTTTGCGAAGCCGTTTTCCTTGGTCGTGCTAGACGGGGAGCTAGCGGTGCCCTTTACCCGAAAACCGCTCATGCGGGGTTGAACGTCCTTCAGGAGAGCCTTGGTTCGGGTGGTTTCGAGTCACTTTCGGGAAGGAGATGGACCTCACGTGACAGGCGCTTATGAACCCCGTCAGATCCGGAAGGAAGCAGCGGTAAATAAGAGAGTCTGTGTCGTGGCGGAATCTATCTCATATCTCCGGGGTGGCAAGGACCTCGCGGTCATGGTTTGAATAGGGATGCACGGCCAAGGATTTCCCCTCCAATGCAGGAATTAGATCCGATATCCTCCTCATTTCTCAATCATATCCCATGCTATAAACCATCTAACATTATCCAGGAGGTGCATCCTTTCCTGCACTTCCGTTTCCCTGCACTCTCGGCCCACGCCGAACTTGTCCACGGGGTTTTCACACGCCGTGGAGGCGTGAGCCGCGCCCCCTATGACAGCCTTAACGTGAGTTCCTCGGCAGGTGATCTTGAGGAATCGGTCAATGAAAATCTTGAAAGGGTACGGGACACCCTGGGAGCGAATTGCCTGCGACAGGTGAATCAGGTCCACGGCGACCGGATAGTGGTTCTCGAAAAAGAAGGCGACCCGGGTTATCATACACCTCCTACGGCCGATGTCATCATGACCCGCGTTCCCTGGCAGGGGCTTGTGGTGAAGCTGGCGGATTGCCAGGGCGTGATCCTTTATGATCCTGATAAAAAGGCAGTGGCAGTGGCTCACTGCGGGTGGCGGGGAAACGTCGGAAATGTCCTCGGAAAAGCCGTACAAGCCATGGTGAAGGTCTTCAACTCCAGTCCGGCCGCCATCCTGGCCGCCATCGGCCCGTCCCTGGGACCCTGCTGCGGGGAGTTTGTCGGACACGAGACCCTTTTTCCGGAAAGCTTCCGTCGGTTTCAGGTACGGGAGAACTACTTCGATCTGTGGGCTGTCAGTTGCTGGCAGCTGATGGAGGCCGGCCTCCGGGAAGATCATGTGGAGATATCAGGCCTCTGCACCCGATGTAGAACGGATTTCTTTTTTTCCTATAGAAAAGAGGGAAAAACAGGAAGGTTCGCCGTAGCGGCCATGCTGAAGGGATGAATAATGCCGGGACTGCGGAAGCCTTTCGTAGTTGCCTCACGCCTCACGCCTTAAGCCTCAAGCGTCTCCCTCCATCGCCTCGAAAAAGGCTTCCAGACGGGTTCGAGCCTGCTCCTCTGAATAGACCCTCGAGTCGGTCATGTCTGCTTCGATGACGACCGAATGGATACCCAGCCTTTCCGCAAGGAGGCGCTTGAGATCGTACTGCCCCACGGAATAAGGCTTGCAACTCCGGTCCGAGTGGACCACGAGCCCGTCCACCTGGTAGTCCTTGATCATCCGTTCCATCAGATTGAGCCTGTGATTCAGATTGTTGTTGAGGATGACCAGGCTGTAGGCCCTGGCC
>CAYUCJ010000261.1:0-2100 GCA_964443285.1 uncultured Desulfobacteraceae bacterium
GCCTGAGGGGCCAGACCGATGAACCCATGGCCATACCTCAGATCAAGCGTTTTGCCGCAGACATGGCCCGAAAGCGGAATTTTACGATTGCCGTCAGGAAGTGTTCGCCCAAAAATCAGAAAGTGGCAATCATTGGTGGTGGCCCTGGGGGATTGGCAGCCGCCTATCATCTAGCACTGCTGGGATATGAACCCACCGTTTACGAAGAACTCCCGAAGCTCGGCGGAATGCTGCGTTACGGTATTCCCGAGTACCGCCTGCCCAGAGATATCCTGGAGCAGGAGATCGACTTCATCCTGAAAGCCGGGGTGACTGCCAAGACCGGCCAAAGGGTCGGCAAGGATGTCTCCATGGACGAACTCATGGAAGATTTCGATGCGATTTTCGTGGCAGCCGGCGCACATAAGAGCCTTTCCACCCGGATCCCCGGGGAAGACCTCCCCGGTGTCAAAGGCGGAGCGGAATTCCTGAGAGAAGTGGAACTTGGCGTGACACCAGATGTCGGCAAGAAGGTAGCGGTCATCGGCGGAGGCAATGTGGCCGTCGATGTTGCCAGAACTTGCAGGAGGATGGGCGCTGAAGTGACCATCGTCTATCGCCGGGAGAGAAAGGACATGCCGGCCTATGAAGAGGAGATAGAGGATGCCCTGGAGGAGGGGATTGAGTTGAAGGTCCTGGTGGCTCCCAAATCCATCACCAAGTCCGACGGCCGCCTGACCTTCGAATTGGATGAATGCGAATTGAGGGAATTTGATCATAGCGGCAGGCGGAGACCGATTCCCGTTGACGGCTGCGTCATCGCGGAAGAATATGACACCATATTCGCGGCCATCGGTCAACGCCCTGATCTGAGTTTTTCAACATCCATAAAGAGCCGACGCAACACCATCGAGGCGGACTGGAGAACACTCGCGACCAACCTTCCCGGCGTTTTCGCGGGAGGTGACGCCGTTACGGGCCCCGCCCGCGTCGTGGATGCGCTGGCCGCAGGCAAACGGGCCGCGTTTGAAATAGACAAATTCCTGGCCGAGAAAAGAGGCGAAGCTCCCAGCGAGGAACAGGTGGAAGAAATACGGATTACCATGGAGGTTCCGGAGGAAGTGATCAAACATTCCATGGAGGTCATGCCCAAACTGGCGCCGGAAGAACGGATCGCTTCTTTTTCAGAGGTGGAATTGGGATATGACGAAGAGACCGCGAGAAGAGAATGCAGCCGCTGTCTGAGGTGCGATGTGAAGCTGGGATGACCTTGGCGGTGTTCCGGGTAGAAGCTCTCCTTTCACAATCCGTTTAGATGGACCGAGAATTGCATACTGGAAGAAGCATGGGTGCCGAAACCAATCTCGGAAAAAATCGTTATGTGGACGAGGCAAAGGTCTCTCTTACTGAGCTGAAAGACTGGATTATCCTGCTCGATATGGCAGGAGAATACCTCTGCGAGGTGGCCGTTTTTCGGAAAATGGCCGTGTCCATTAAGAAAAACCTTGAAGTTCTGAAAAAAAGGGGTGAGGAACTCAAAGCACAGTTTGTTGGCAAACCCCTTCACGACATTGACATAAATGAGCCCCTGGAAAAGCTGTCCGCTTTCTCGAACCGTTTGGAGGGGGCGGACGATCGCATGAACACCCGCTGCAGGGAGGGGAAAGTCGCCAGGGAACTTGAAGCCGGACTGGATTTCCTGAGGCAGCGGCTGGATGGGGTAAAAGATCGCGTAGAAGGGCAGGTGGCGCCTTATGGTGCCGGGGATTCTTTGGCCAAAATCCTTGCGCGGGCAAAAACCCTCTTCCATTTCCTAGTATCGACTTACAAGAAAGCAACGAGGATTTCCCTTGCCGTTTTTCTGATCGGCCTGGCGATCTTTGTTTCTCTGTTCGCCACCATGGAATCGGAAAAGGAAGTCATCAGCGAGATTGAAACGGGGCGGTCTCTCATTCGGTCCACAGAAGCCAGACTGGCCTCTATTCAAGAGAATCTGGATAAACTCCGCTCCAGGACCAGCCGGATGGAACTGTACGTCTTGACGAGGGAAGACAAGATTTCCATACTTGAGCTGAACCTCAAGTCGCACATGCTCGATGATCAGAAGGAAAAAGCACAGGC
>CAYUCJ010000261.1:2200-5102 GCA_964443285.1 uncultured Desulfobacteraceae bacterium
TTGAGCTGAACCTCAAGTCGCACATGCTCGATGATCAGAAGGAAAAAGCACAGGCTGAGTTGAACACCCAGGAAAAAGCACTCGAAAAGAATATCAAGAGACTGCAGACCATGAGGCGGAAGTCGTTTCTCGCAAGGCTTCTCAGGATGTAATTCCAATCCGCATTCAAGCGCTCCCGGCGTTGGCCGCGTCGTCGGCTCCTCGACGTACTGTTACGGTACGCCTCCGTCGCCCACTCCTTGCACCTAGGTATCATCTTGAATGCGAAATGGAATAAGGAATGCGGGTCATATCATCAATGGCCTGAAGTCTTCCTTTGACTTGGGAACAACGGAAAGATGTTCCTTCTTTCCCCGCCAGATCACTCTCATTTCTACGGAGTCTATTCCTTCGGTGTCGCTGTAGGAGGCGGTGATATCGGCCGCGAGGGCAAGAAAGGGAGATGGAGTGGGTCCTGTCAGTACCGCGGTCGGCCCGGGAACGGAGACGGGCATAATGACAACCTCTTCTTCTCCTGCGAGGGCGAGAATACCTTCGTTCTCCTGCCTGTCCCTCCCAACCACGAGTTTTGAACCGGTATCGAGCCTGAAATGCCTTCCCAGTTTCAGGAGTTCTAATTCATTGATCTTCGGACGACTCCGGGTGGAGAAGAGATGGCTGAGCCTCCGTGAGAAGGCCTTTTCCGTCAGCAGACAACCCCCGGCAGGCGACGGGTAGTCATGGATATGAAACTTCCTGGCAAGGGCTATCTGAGGCTTGCGGGAACGGCCCATGATGTCCATGAGAAGATCTCGATTCACCCACCCTGATTCTTCGGGCAGGGTTAGGGGCAGGTGCTTCGCCGAGAGGGGCCTGAGGAGCAGAGTCCCGAGCCCGCTCTCAGCGGCCACCCTGTTTAGTGCCGCCCTGTTCTGGGACATGGGGCGCTGGCCGAGGACTTCGCCACTGATGACGAAATCAGCGCCTTCCTGCTCCAGCAATTCGGCTGCGATCCTCAACATCAGGGCATGACAGTCAATGCAGGGGTTCATGTGGGCGCCATAGCCGTGCTTAGGTGATTGAACTACCTCCAGATGGCGTTCCGTAATGTCAACCACCTTGAGCGGAAGGCTGATATGGGCGGCTGATTTTCTGGACCTTTCGGAATGGAAAAACGGTGTCTCAAAAAAAAGGGCCAGGACTTCCAAACCCTGAGCCCTGACCAACTGAGAGGCGAGCATGCTGTCGAGCCCGCCGGAAAAAATACACAGCGCTTTCATACGCACTACAATCCTGATTCCGCTATCTGTTTGACCAGGTCTTTTTGTTCCTTGTTCAATTTCTTTGGAACGGTCACGCGGATTTCCACGAACTGATCCCCGTGATCGTCCTTTCCCATGCTGGGAAGCCCGTAACCCTTCATCCGAAACTTGGCCCCATTCTGGGTGCCCGCTGGAATCTTTAATTTTAGGAGTTTCCGGTCAATGGAGGGAACTTCGATTTCGGTCCCGAGAACGGCCTCTGAGAATCTGATTTCCCGTTTGAGATAGAGATCGTCATCCTTCCGTTTGAACACATCGTGGCCCAATATGTTGACCTGCACAAAGAGATCCCCGGGCGGCCCTCCCTGTATGCCGGATTTTCCTTTACCCGTAAGGCGAAGCTTTTTCCCGGAACGGATTCCTTTGGGGACCTTCATGGAAATCCTCTGCTCTCCGTCTCCCAGGTCGTAGACGATGAGTTTCTGTGCCCCATGGGCCACATCTTCCAGTGTGACGGACAGCTCATAGACCAGGTCCTGCCCTTTCATACCCATGGGATGTCCTTGAAACCCCTGAAAAGGTGAACCACCCGCTGCCCTGAAATGTGTCCGGCCGGTACCGGACGGGCCTCCTCCGAAAATATGACTGAATACATTTTCAGATCTGCCCCCGCCGAAACCGAACTCCTTGAAAATGGTGCCGAAATCAAAACCGCGAAAGATATCTTCCTGGCTGAATCGATTCTGAAAGCCTTCGGCGCCGAAGGTGTCATACTGTTTTCGCTTTTCCGAATCGCTGAGGACAGCGTATGCCTCGCTGATCTCCTTGAAGCGGGTTTCAGCGGATTTGTCATCCTTGTTGTGGTCCGGGTGGTACTTCAGGGCCAGTTTACGATAGGCCTTTTTGATCTCACCGGCGGAGGCCGATTTTGATACTCCCAATGTGTCGTAGTAGTCTTTTGCGGGCATGGTCATCCGTTATTTTGATATTTCGCCAAGGTCATTCTTCATGTTCTCTAAAATAAGCACCCAAATAACCATGTCAAGACAATCTGCTGTCCACAGCCTTGTCCTTCCTACCAGGGTTTGTTCTTGACATGAAAACCCTATCCCTCCTATACTTACGCCATTGTGCGAAATAAGCCAGTCATGAGAGTTTCTGTTCGTTTTTATTCATTATACATACGATATAAAGCGGTGTTCATGGGGGATAGGCCCCGAAAAACGATCCTGCGATTGTCCCATGAAAGATGGTGAATAGCGCACATACTTTAAGCCGGTTTGGTGCTGACACTTCTCAAATTTCGCTCTGAACAATAGTTTGCAAGACCTATTCAATTCATGAGGGTGAAATAAACCCTTTTCGTCATATCAGAATCGAGAGCTGTGATTTCCGGGTCCCGCGAGAAGGAATTCCATGGACGATAAGGTTATGATTGAAGTTGAGAATCTGTCGTTGTCCTTCGGGGGCGTGACGGCATTGAACGGTGTCAGCACAATGCTGTTGAAGGGTGAGATTTTTGCCATTATTGGCCCCAACGGCGCAGGAAAAACCTGCCTTCTGAATTGCATCAGCCGGTTCTACAATCCTCAGAAAGGGCGGATTTTCTATAAGGGGGAAGACATCACCGGCGTCCCTACCCACTCCATTGCCAAAAGGGG
>CAYUCJ010000262.1:0-5096 GCA_964443285.1 uncultured Desulfobacteraceae bacterium
AGGAGTCATGGACGACGGAGGGAGCGTAGCTTCTGGAATATGCCCTTTGCCTGGCCCTTGGGAGCTACGACTTCGTTGGAAGTTCGTCAAAAGTGCGATTCTTGGATTCCTTACAAATTACGCAAAGAATAAGAAGCCCTTATATACAAATTGTTTCATCCTGACATTCCCGCTTATTTATTTTTCCTGAACAAAGCCTTTTATCTTTTCGCTTTCCCTTTTCCCTATATTTACACAGATCACCGAGGGGCTCTATCTCCTTGCTAGGTGCAGAGTTCTTACCCTGCAAGCTTTAAAGCTTTATATTCTACAATTTGCAGCGTTGCCATTTACAGAGAGACTAGGGGTTCTTAAGGCTAAATATATATCATTGACTTACCACTTTTGTTTTTCTATTTTTGTTATTGATTAGAAAGCCAAAATTGTTTTTAACAAAATCAATATAAAAATACATTTATTTTACACCTTTTTAAAGGTCATTGAAAATGCAAGATGCGGCCAAAACAAAAAAGAGACTCATAGATGAATTAGAGAAGTTACGCGGACGCATGTCGCGGACAGAAGAATTGGAGACAAAACGCGAGAGAATGGAGGAGGAATTGAGTATTGTATATGATGCACTCAACTCCTCAGTGAGTGGTGTCATTATTACTAACCTTGAAGGACGGATCAAATATGTCAATCCTGCATTTCTTAGAGTGTTCGGGTATGGACAAAAATCAGAAATATTGGGAAGGAACGCGGCAAGCCTTTTTCCGGCACAAGAGGTCAAAAAATTTGCCGATGTCAAAACTATCATTGATGAAAATAGAGGGCAAACTGAGGAATTTGTAGCTCAGCATAAAGACGGTACAAAGTTTCCTGTGGAGGTCTCTTCTTCAAATGTTACAGACAATAACGGGAAGATAGCCGGTAGGATGGCTTCATTTATTGACCTCACGGAACGTAAACAGGCGAACAAGGCTGTCCGGGAATCCGAGAAACAGATTCGTGTTCTCTCTTCAAGGCTCTTGGAGGCCGAGGAAAATGAAAGGAAATTGATTGCCCAAGACCTCCATGACATATTGGGAGCAAGTTTGACCGCCATTAAATACAGTCTGGAAAAACATATTGATGATGCGGGCAAAAATACCCCGAATGAAATGAACTCATTAAACCAGGTTGTCACAATGGTCCAGGAAACCATTAAAGAGACGAAGAGAATCTATAGAGATTTGAGGCCTCCCATACTCGATGATCTTGGAATTCTCGCAACTATCGGATGGTATTGCCGGGAATTTCAGGAAGTCTATTCAGGTATCCGAATAGAAAAAACGGTTGAGATAGAAGAGAATAGAGTGCCAGAGCGTTTAAAGATAGTGATTTATAAGTTATTGCTTGAGGCTCTTAACAACATCGCAAAACACAGTGGTGCAAACCTGGTGCGGCTTTCTTTGAAGAGAGAAGAAGGGAGTGTAAACCTTTCTATCGAGGATAACGGTCAGGGATTTGATTCTAAGGAGATATCCGGTGATGAATATGAAACAAGCGGATTGGGCCTTGCCAGCATGAAAGAACGAGCTGAAATCTTCGGAGGTTCTTTTGAAATCTTTACCGGCAAGGGAAAAGGAACTACAATCCGGGTCTCATGGCCTTGTAACTGATTTAGTCACCATTCCCCTCTCAATTGCATAGGCTGTCAGGGCGGATGCCGTGTGAAGATCCAGCTTTCTCATGATATTGCTCCGATGTTTTTCGACGGTTTTTGCACTTACACACAGATAATCGGCAATCTCTTTGTTCTTATAACCCTCACCAACCAGCTTTAAGATTTCTCTTTCCCGCTTGGTGAGGCTGTCCCATGATGAAGAGGGTTTTAACGTTTCTTTGTCCTTCAGGTATCCCTCTAAGACCTTTTGAGAAATTCCAGGACTAATATAACGATTTCCGGATAATACCCTCTTTATGGCCATGATTAATTCGGAACGGCTTGCATCTTTCAAGCAATAACCGTCTGCACCTGAATTAAAGACTTCAAGAATGTACTCCTCGGATTCATGAACGGTCAGGATTAGTATTTTGGTTCCAGGAACCTGTATTTTAGTGTCCCTGATGACTGACATTCCACTCATCCTTGGCATGCTGAGGTCTAACAAGAGGAGATCAGGCTTATATTTTTCGACACAGCGCACAGCGTTAAGGCCGTCTTCCGCCTCCGCTACAACTTCGAGGTCATCAGTTGACGTTAACAAGGACTTCAATCCTTCTCTCAGTATTTTTTGGTCTTCGGCTATTACGATTTTCTTTCTTTCAACCACAATAAAACTCCAACTAAGTGAACATATAGCGAAAAATACAGGATGTGATGAATATACTATGACAAAAAATGATAGTAAAGTTTTTGTTAACAAATGAAAACTGAATCGGATGAACGGGAGTGAGGGGATCTTAGTGGTTTAAAGGTCTGGTATGAATAAGAAAATCAAGACATTGCTTATTGAAAACAGTGCCAACTTTCGGCACACAATAAAAGAGATTTTGATTTCAAAATTTCCTTCGATTTCTGTTAAACAGGCGAACGATGGAAGGGAGGCACTCATAGAACTCGCGAGGCACCGACCCGATCTCATATTTATGGACATTGAATTGGCGGAAGAAAACGGTTTAGTGCTAACCAAAGAATTGAAAAAAATATATCCTGATGCAGTTATTATCGTTCTAACCCATCACGATTTACCGGAATATCGAGAGGCGGCCTATCAAAATGGCGCACAATATTTTCTTTCGAAGGAAACAACAAGGGCGGATGAGATTGTTGGATTGGTCGAGTCGATAATTTCCGGTGAAAGAGTCTAGGGTTCAATCAGTATTGACTCATTGAAGTGCCCAATCCTTTATCTTTATCCTTTAATGGCTCCGGCAGACAATCCCGTAACAATCTGCCTCTGGAAAACCAGAACCATGATGACCAATGGCGCTGTTGTAATAAGAGAAGCTGCGGCTATCTCGCCCCATGGAATTGTATGCTCTCCCTGGAATAGGGCAATTCCCACAGGCATAGTCTGTCTCACCGGATCGGTCATGATTAGGAGGGCGAGGAAAAATTCGTTCCAGGCGTAGACAAAAGACAAAATGGAGGCTGTAAACAGACCTGGCGTCGAGAGGGGAAGAACCACACGGATGAAGCTTCCAAACCTGGTACATCCATCCACTAAGCTCGCAGCCTCAATCTCTTGGGGGATCTCATGGAAGAAGAGTGTCAAGATCCAAATAGCAAGAGGAAGCGTCAGGGCCACGTAGGGCAGAACAAGACCATGATAGGTGTTGAGCCACCCCATCATGTGAAGAAAACGCCAGATAGGCCCGGCAATGGCAATCTGAGGAAACATGGCACAAGCGAGGATCCCCATAAGAATAAGGTGCGCCCATCTTTTTTTCAATCGAGACAGGGCGTAGCCGCTGAAGGCGCCCAAAGAGGTGGTGATCAAAGTAGTGGTACCTGCAACGATAATAGAATTCAATAGATAGTGCATGATGCCATAGTCTTTTAGGACAGAGTGAAAAAATTTCAATGAAAAGTCCGGCCACCACTGGGGAGGGATAGAGGTTATTTGTGTTTGTGTCTTAAATGCCGACGAGATAAATAACAGAAAAGGAATCAGAGAGAAAGCGACGGTAAAAAAGACTCCGATGATAAAGGCGGTCCTGATTAAGATACTTTTTCTCATACGGAGGCCTCCAGCAAGCGCCTGCCGACGGACCTCACATATATGATTGACAGAATCAACACAATGATAAAGATGCATACCGATATGGCTGATCCGTATCCCATCCACCCTTCCACAAACATTTTTTTATATCCGTAGAGTTGAAGCACATTGGTCGCATCTGCCGGTCCTCCCTGCGTCATAACAAAAGCCAGATCAAACACCCGGAAGGCATCTATGGTACGAAAAAGAAGGGATATGAGTAACGCCGGACGGATAAGGGGCCATGTAATATTCCAAAACCTTCCCCATAGGCCTGCCCCGTCCACCTTGGCTGCCTGATAGAGTTCCTCGGGGATAACCTGAAGCCCGGCCAGGATCAATAGAGCAGCAAAGGATGAGGTTTTCCAAATGTCTGCAATAATGATGGCGAAAAGTGCGGTACCAGGCATAGCCAGCCACGGAATGTAGCGGGCAGTTTCGGCGCCGAAGGCGGCATAGTTGATCATTCCATAGGCATCGTTTAATAAAAATCGCCACATCTGTGCCGAAACCACTGTCGGAATAGCCCACGGTATTAGCACACAGGCCCTGAGCAGTCCTCGACCGGGGAAGCGATGATTGATCAAAAGGGCTATGAAAAGACCGATCAGAAGTTCAAAAAACGTCGTGATGCTGACAAAATTGACAGTTATCCAGAAGGAATGTCTAGCGACTGAATCCCTGAGCAGATCCCGGTAGTTTTCCAAGCCCACGAAGGGGTTGCCAAGCTGGGGCAACCCGATGATGATTCGATGCAGGCTTATGAAAAAGGACCACGCAATGGGCACTACAATAAAAGAAAGGAGCACGAATATGACCGGTGACAGAAAAGCCAGATATAGTCTCTGGTCCCTTGCGTTCATTATTTGATCATGGTCCCCAATTTGTATAGTTTTTCAATTCTTGCCGAGGCACTCTTCGCAAGCTTTGAGATGTTGGATCCTTGATCTACGATGGCTTGGCTGAAAAAACGCTGGAGTTCCTGACTGATCATGGGGTAAACAGGAGAAAGGGGCCGAGGCCTTGCCCTCTCAAAGGCCGGTAAAAAGGCCTTCAGATGGGGCATCCTGTCCTGAACATCGGGATCGTTGTAAACCGATCTCCGTGTTGGTGCAAGGCCCGCCTCCAGAGCCAAGATCTTCTGAGCCTGATCTGAAGTCATATACTGAACGAACCGCCAGGCCTCTTGAGGATGTCTGGACAATCTGTTGATACCGAATTGCCAGCCGCCCAGGGTGGAGGCGGAATGATGGCCCGCAAAGGCGGGAAGCATTCCGACGCCGACTTTCCCTGCTATCTTTGATTTCTCCGGATTGTTTGCCACGGACCAGGCGTAAGGCCAGTTGCGATGAAATATCGCTTTCCCCT
>CAYUCJ010000263.1:0-5088 GCA_964443285.1 uncultured Desulfobacteraceae bacterium
GCAGGAACCATGCCGAGGAAGGCAGAAAGATATGCCTCGAAAACAACCTGGGGGAGATCGCAACCATTGTCGCCGAGCATGTGGTCCTCAAGACCTATCTGATCAATGGGCGTTTCTCGGAGAAGGAGATCGTCTATTATGCCGACAAACGCGTGAACCACCATTCGGTGGTCAGCCTGGAGGAGCGACTGAGGTATATCCTCGAACGTTATGGGGGAAACGGGCGTCGGGAGGCGATAGAAAGAAATTTCGCGCTTTGCAGGAAAATAGAGGCCGCTCTTTTTGGATTGCTCCCGTTTCCCTCGGAGAAGCTATCCCGGAAACTGGCATCATCCACGTCAATATGGCTGATACGCCCTCCGTCGGGCGGCAGTCAACCGGAAAATCTTATTTGAAACGGGAAAGGAGGACATCATGGCCACACGCAGAACCATGGCTTTTTTCTTGGGAGGGCTCCTCCTCTTTCTTGGTTGTCAGGAAAGGGGACTGTCTCTCAAAATCCGTTTCCTGGAAATCAACGGCCTCAAGGTTGCAGATCATGTGATATTTGAAGGAAACCGGATTGGTGAAGTGACCGCCATCTCCTATAACAAAGAGGGGTCCTACATGGTGAATGTGTTGATTGCTGAACCATTCGCCAACGCTGCCAACAGTCGTTCGCGCTTTATGATCGGAAAAGACCCCGGAGACATGACAAGGAGGGCGGTGGAAGTGGTTAATCTCGTGAAGGGAGGGGAGCCGCTCGAAGACGGCTCAATGGTAGAAGGCACTTCGAAGAAAACGGTGTTGCTGAATGATGTCTGGGGGAATTTCAAGGACAGACTGGATAAGTTCGGGGATACCCTTGAAGAGATGACCAGACCTCTTCGGGACCTGCCCGAATCGGAGGAGGTCAAGAAACTCGAAAAGCAGATGAAGGACCTGATGGAGGATTTGAAACGGAAAGGGGGTGAGGTCCGGGAGAAGTTCGACAGGGAGATCCTGCCGGAGTTGCAGAAGAAGATTGAGGAACTGAGAGATCGTCTCAGGAAGTTCGGGCGGGAGAAGGAACTGGATCCCCTGGAGGAAGACATGCGTAAACTCAGGAAAATCTGATGGCAGAACCTCAGAAAGAGGGAACGGAAAAAATGTCAATCCGCTTGATTGCAAAAGATCTCTATCGCCTCGAAAGGGAGGTGGAAAAACTGGAAAAACTCGTAATGGAAGGCCCCCGGGAAAAGAGAACAGCGCTGGAAGAGGCCCTTCGAACAGCGACTGCCGAGCGGAACCAAATGCGACGCATACTTGAGGGCAGCAAAGATGAATCAGCTTACCGAAAACCCTCGTGATGACCGGGGGGAGAGAAGGACCTGAGCCGGAGACAGAAGTGATGCGGGTATATGGAAAGAAGGCCTTCCTCATGAAGGTGACCGGAAACATCCTTTTCGGCGTCATCATCATGGCGCTGTGGGCGCCGACTGCCTGGGCGGCCATCGCGCAATGGGCTGTGGTACAATCGCAGGACAGCTATCCGGTAGGCGGTTCCTATCCCATCCTTTTTCGTATCCGGATCTCCGATCCATGGGCCATCCATGAAACAGGGAAAAGCGGAGCCGGTCTGATTCCCACGGTGTTGTCCTTCAGCCGGGTTCCCGGGGTTCGAATTGCCCACATCCGGTTTCCCGAATCACAGGAGAAACGATTTTCTTTCAGCAAGGAAACCATTAAGGTTCATGCCGGCACTTTTCTGGTCCGTGCGGTCCTCGAGGTGGGGGAAGGGGCTTCTCAAGGGGAGACGAAGATAACGGGAAGCCTGTCCTACCAGGCCTGCTCGGATGTGGCCTGCCTGCCCCCCGAAACGGTCCCCTTATCTTTTCAGGTGAATATCGTTGGAAACGGAACCGTAGCAAAATCCGTCAACGAACTCCTGTTTTCGGAACGGGCATCACCGGTGGGGCCTGGCAACAGTCCTGGAGGCTGGAAACCGTTGACAGGACTCTGGTTGACCCTCCTCGGCATTTTTCTCGGAGGCATGGCCCTCAATCTCACCCCATGTGTCTATCCTCTGGTCCCCATAACCGTTTCCTATTTCGGCGGCCGAAGCGGGCAGAAGGGGGGCAGGCCTGTCCTCCACGGCATTCTTTATATGCTGGGACTGGCCGCCGCCAATGGTTCACTGGGGGCAGCGGCCGCGCTGAGTGGGGGGCTGCTGGGTTCGGTGCTCCAGAGCCCCCTGGTCCTCATGCTTGTTGCGGCAGTCCTGGTGGGCCTGGCAACCAGTTTTTTCGGGGTTTGGGAGATCAGGATTCCTGCCCCTCTCATGAGGATGTCCAGCCGGAATTTTGGGGGTTATCTAGGGTCCCTTTTTATGGGTTTGACCCTGGGGATCGTTGCCGCTCCGTGCCTGGGGCCGTTCCTACTGGGCCTCCTCACGTTTGTGGGCCAATTGGGGGATCCTTTTCTGGGCATTCTGTATTTTTTTGTCCTGAGTCTCGGTCTTGGTCTTCCCCTTGCGGCCCTGGGTGTCTTTTCGAGCGGCCTGGAGAGGCTTCCCCTCTCCGGGGAGTGGATGGTGTGGATTCGCAAGTGTTTCGGGTGGATTCTGATTGGTATGGCGGGCTACGTGGTCCTCCCCCTATTTTCCCAGCCCGTTGTAAAATCTTCCCTTGCAGGTGCCATAATGATAGGGGCAGGCCTGCACCTGGGGTGGCTTGAGAAAAGTCGAAGTGCGTGGGGCGGGTTTGGTTTTGTGAAAAGAGGCCTGGGGCTCCTCCTCCTTACGACTGCTGCAGTCCTTTTCCTGGCGGCCCCACAAACCAGGATGGGTATCAAATGGGTCCCGTACGACGCTTCCCTCTTGAACCGTGCTGCGAGCCGGGAGAGGCCGGTGGTCCTGGATTTTTATGCCGATTGGTGCAGCCCCTGCAGGGCAATGGACAAGGAGGTCTTTTCAGACAGTGAGGTCGTGAAGTTGAGCAGGAGTTTCCTGAACATTCGGATGGATCTCACCACGCGTCAGCCTGGCCAAAAGGAAATTCTGAAAAAACACGGGGTCAGGGGAGTCCCGACAACCATTTTCATCAACCGGGAAGGTCTTGAAGAACGAGATCTGAGGATTGAACAGTACACCGGAAAAGACGAAGTGCTCATGAGGATGCGGAAGCTGTTGAGGTAAGGGTTTACGCTTGTTTCAAGCGCATAGGTCTATTTCATGCGGTAAGTGATCAGGCCATGGGAAGGATCATAGGGGGAGACGCTGACCTGCACACGATCGCCCACCATGACCTTGATTCGATATTTTTTCATCCGGCCGGAGAGGCGTCCCCTTACCGTCATTTGATTGTCGCATTCGATTTCCATTATGCCACCACCCAGAACCCTGGTGATCTTGCCTTCCAACTGGATTAGATCTTCTCTGCTCAAAACGCTGTTATCCTTAAATAGTTGTTTCAAATACACCTCGTCGAAGGTGTCGGCCAATCTGTCTATACTCCAACTGAATTCAATTAGTCAAGAAAATCCTCGGAAACCCCCTTGATTTCTAAGAGCAGGCAGACGGCATCTTCCAGAAGCTACGCTCCCTCCGTCGTCCATGCCCCCTCGCTCAGGGATTCCAGGGTCGAAATGACGCCGCTTCAGGAACATCCCGTTCACCTGCTCTTATGACGAGAATCTGAGGGTTTTTTTCGGACGCTTTCTCGTAGTGCACTCGGCACCCAACCCCGGCGTGTTTAGAAAGCGTCTGAAAAAGAGTGTCAGGTTCGGCCCAATGCCTCTGTCGCCTTGGTTGTTCAGGGCATGCTTTGAAATCGGGATGAAAAGAAGTCAGCTGCGTTTGTCCAGGACGAATTCCCGTACGGCCAGATTGAACGGCCTGAAGTTTTCGATCATGACCATGTGGCCTGCAGAAGGCAGCAAAACGAGGCGGCTCCCGGAAATGGAGTGGTTCAACCCTTTTGCGAGGGGTGGAGGGGTGAGCTTGTCCTCTTCTCCGCAGATGATCAGACAAGGTAGTTGGATTTTGGCGATATCTTTTCTCCGGTCGAAATGGTCACAGGCGAGAAAGTCGCCGTGAACGACTGCGGCTCCCGATTCCTTCATCAACCTGGCCCCCTCTCTGATCAGGACGGGATCGGCACCCGGTCCATAGGCGTACTTGATGATGGTATCCACGATTTCTTCGAAGTGCTTTTTCATGCCTTCCAGGAAGGGGGGCGCCACAGGCAAGTGCGGTCCCGTGGCTACCAGGACCATACCGCCGAGCTGTTCGGGAAAACGCAGGGCCGCCTCCTGTACGATGGCTCCTCCCAGGGAGTGGCCCATAAGAAACGGCGCCTTTAGATCAAGGCGGGTGAAAAGGTCTTCCAGCCAGCTCGTGTAATCATCGATGGTGTCTCTTCCCGGACCAGGGGTCTGCCCGTGCCCAGGCAGATCAATAGCCAACGTGTTGATTTTGTCCTCCAGGGAACGCAATTGGCTTTGCCAGACCTGGGAGCGGCCACCGGCCCCGTGGATCATGATCAACGTAGGGAGGGTTTCCCGGTGGCCGTTCGGGCCGGTCATGAAGCCCACATGGAGATTTTTCAGTTTATCAACAAGCGACATAACGGCCTCGGGCCCATTACCACCGAATGAGGGCACTCCCCCAGGTTAACCCGCCACCGAAAACGGGGATGCAGACAAGCTGTCCTTCTTTTATGCTCCCGTCCCTCACGGCTTCATCCAAGGCTACCACGCAGGAGGCAGAGGACATATTGCCATATTTGTTCAATGTCACATAGAACTGCTCCAAGGGGATCTCGAGGCTCTTGGCCATGGACTGAAACATCCGAAGGTTGGCCTGGTGTGGAATAAACCAGTCAATATCCTCGATGGCCACCTGGTTGGAATGAGCCGCTTCCTTTATGGAATCCATAAAGTGCCTGACGGCCACCCTGAAGCTAACATTGGCCTCTATCATCTTGAGGGCGTGAAGCCCCTTGTCCACACTCTCGTGGCTGATGGGGGTGGTCCGGGAGCCTCCTCCCGGGAGCAGGAGATCCTGACCGTTGGCTCCGTCCGAGTGGATGTGGGTTGAAAGGACTTTGTGTCCTTCACCTTCAAGGGATA
>CAYUCJ010000264.1:0-5086 GCA_964443285.1 uncultured Desulfobacteraceae bacterium
TGTCCTGGATGACCTTAATGGCTTCCGGTACAAGGGATGAGGGCATCACGACCTCAATCTTCAGCTTTGGAACGAAGTCAATTTGATATTCGGCCCCGCGATAGACCTCTTTGTGGCCCCGCTGCCGCCCAAATCCCTTGACTTCACTGACTGTCAGGCCGTAAATGCCGAGGTCGGTGAGGCCTTCCTTCACATCATCCAGTTTGAAAGGTTTGATGATCGCTTCCACTTTTTTCATTTCCACACTCCCATGTTGAGCATTTTTTGACCCTTATCGGCGGTTGGTCCACCCGGAAAACTCAATTGAACCAACGGGCGAGCAGCCTGTGTGAATCAGAATGTATAGGCCGTTTCGTCATGCTGGCTCAGATCCAAACCTGAGGTTTCATCCTCTTTAGTGAGACGGAGTCCCAATAGCTTGTCAACAAACACGAGGAGAATAAAACTCAGCGTGAAAGCATACACGATTGTAGCGAGAACCGCAACAGATTGTATGCCAAGCTGGGCGGGGTTTCCGAAAAACAAGCCGTTTGCGCCGTCGGGATTTATGCTTTTACTGGCAAACAAGCCTGTGGCAAGGGCGCCCCAGACGCCTCCACACCCGTGAATGCCTACGACATCAAGAGAGTCATCAAATCCAAACCGTGCCTTCATGAGAATGGCAATGTAACAGAAAATGCCCGCGAAAAGCCCGATAACAAGGGCAGACACCGGACCCACAAATCCGGACGCCGGTGTTATGGCCACAAGCCCTGCCACAGCACCGCTGGCGGCACCGAGGGTGGTGGGTTTTCCCCTATGAATCCATTCCACGAACATCCATGAAAGCGCTGCAACGGCTGCGGCCAGATGGGTGACGACAAAAGCATTTGCCGCGATGCCGTTACATGCCAGAGCGCTCCCGGCGTTGAACCCGAACCAGCCGAACCAGAGGAGCGCTGCCCCGGTAATGGTCATGGGAATGTTATGAGGAATATAGGCCGTTTTTCCGTAATCGAGGCGTCTGCCTATGACCATGACAGCTGCCAAGGCGGAAATCCCCGAGCTGATGTGAACGACCGTACCCCCTGCGAAATCAAGAGCGCCCAGACGACCCATCCAGCCGCTTGCCCCCCAGACCCAGTGGCACAGGGGATTGTATACCAGGGTGGCCCAGAGGAGGGTGAAAACAAAAAGTGCACTGAATTTCACGCGTTCAGCGAAGGCTCCCGTCATCAACGCCGGTGTTATGGTCGCAAACATACACTGGAAGATCATAAATGCCAGATGAGGAATCGTTCCGCCGTACTGAGGGTTCGGCGTAACCCCCACTCCTCTGAGTCCGAACCATTCCAGTCCCCCGACAAGACCGGCATGATCCGGTCCGAACGCCATGGAATAGCCCCACAAAACCCACTCCAGAGTGACCAGGACGAGCATGATGAAACTCTGCATAATGGTTCCCAAGGCATTCTTACTCCTGGACATACCACCATAAAACAGGCCAAGACCCGGCGTCATCAGCATGACCAGGGCGCTGGAGAAGAGAACAAAAGCGGTATCAGCCGTATTCATGAAATCCTCCTCAAAAAAGTTTGACGGAAAAGAAGAGCAAATCCCATGCCGCAGGTCGAAAAGGCAACTTAGTCAATAAAATCAATATAATTTATTTGATTTTGCCGTTAGTGTGGCTTTGAAGATAAAGACAAAAAGGTAGATAAATAGAAATAATTCAACAAAATTGTAGAGAACGACCGCTACGGAGGCAACCGTCGAACCCGCGTATCATGGGGAGAGAAGTGGAGGGTGGAAATGAGTGGGGTGATCAGTGCGTCAACTGGTAGAGGAGGGCGCGTTTAATTTCTTCGATTTGATTTTCATCTTCCACTTTCTGGCCGATAAGGTCACGCACATAGAAGACATCAGCAATCTGATCAGCCTTGGTGGCGATTTTGGCGATGTGGATATTCAACCGAAGTTCGAAAAGCGTCCGGGTGATGATGTAGAGGAGACCCACCCGGTCGTCGGCAAAGACCTCAATGATCGTAAAGAAATCGGAGGTCGCATTGTTGAATCTCACATGGGGTGGCCGTTTGGGCTTTGCACTCGCGGAAAGCAGGGCTTTGCTTTCTTTCTCCCTTATTCTGTAAGCCAGGGAGAGCTTGCCTGCAAGGGTGTCTTTCATATTTTTCTTCACCCTTTCCCACGTCTTGTCCGCCAGGATTTGGTCGAGCGGAGGTGTGACCCTGATGATGCACAGCCCCGTGCCGTCATGCCAGGTGTAAACGTTTGAAGAGAGGATGTTGATATTGTTGAGGGAAAGCACCCCCGCGATATCGGAAAACAGACCCGGCCTGTCACTGGCCATGAAGGTGAGTTCCCAGCACGCCTCTCTTTCGATCTCCTTCGCTCCCAGATAGAAGGCAGTGGGTTCAGGGCCGTAGACATTTTTTCTGAAGTCACCGTAAATCATGATGTGCCTCACGATATCTCTCGATCCCGTATCGAGCAGATACCTGGGCGCCATGATCTCAAAAAGGTCATCGACCTGGTCCTTGTCAAATCTTCCGGGCAGGTGGCGACGGACCTGGTTCTTGGTTCTTTCGACTTTTCTTGCGGCATCGGCGGTTGCGAGTTCGCCTTCATTAATGACATTGTGGATCTTGAAAAACAACTCCTGGACAAGATTGGCAATCCACTCATTCCACGCCCTCGGCCCTGTTGCCCTGGAATCCGCCCAGGTCAGGAGGTAGAGCATCTTCAAACGATCAATGGTACCGGTCACTCTCGCGCACTGGACAACGGGTTTCTCATCATTGAGGTCTCTCCGGGTTGCTGTTTCGGCAATGAGGAGGTGGTGTCTCACCAGGAAGAGGACATCTTCTGCCAGTTCTTTGGGATAGGCAAACCGTTTCAGGATTTTCCTCGTAATCTCAGCGCCTTCTTGGGCATGGTTCTTGGATGCCTTTCCGATATCGTGAAAAAGGGCGGCCACCAAAAGGGGTTCAGGATTTGAAAGCTCGGTATAGATGCCGGGCAGTAAAATGTCCTTTTCCCGGCCCAAAGTCTTAATCATTCTGAGGGTTTGCAGGGCATGCATCCCAACAGGAAAGGTGTGGTAGGCATCAAATTGCACCCGGTCTTTGATCTTGGAAAACTCGGGTATGAATTTTTCGAGGATACCCCATTCGAGCATCCGCTCAAGGGCACCGAACGAATGCGGTGCATTGAGTATGGCGAGAAAACTTTCGACCGCCCTGCTGGACTTCCTGAAAGATTCATCCACCAGGTACAGAAACTCACCAACAAGCCTTCCTGATTCCAGTGCAGGAAAAAGACCGAGACGCGCACTTCTTTCAAAAATGTCCATGAGAAGATAGGGATCCGAGAGAATCGCTTCCGACGAACGAAAATGGAGTTCCTCGCCTGAAAGATACAAACCACTGGAGACCACTTTTTCGCCCTTATCGATGTGTCTGGGCCGGCCGTTCGGAAGATGCGCTTTGAAGAAGGATCGCCGGAGCGACTTTAGGGTGGATATGGAGGCGTGAAGTTTACTGAGGAATTGTTCGACAGCAGCGAAATCCTGCTCATCTTCAAAGCCAAGTTTCCTGGCGATTTTCTCCTGGTACTCAAAGCTCAGCCGGTCGTTCTTCCGTCCGGAGAGCAGGTGGAGATGACTGCGGACCAGCGAAATAAAACTCAATTCGGCATTCAGCAACCGGTATTCATCATGGGAGAGCTTGCCGAGGTATTCCAGGTCCCTGGGCGCTCGAACCCCGAAAAAAGCCTTGGATGCCCAGAGCAGGTGGTGATAATCCCTGAGACCACCGATTCCCTCCTTAAGCTGAGGTTCAAGAAGAAAACTGGCATCACCATAGGTTTCAATGCGTATTCTGTCTCTTTCAGCCAGCCACCGGCCGAAGATTTTGGTCTTCTTTCGGAGACACTTCACCCGAAGGTCTTCAACCAGGGACAAGAAAAGAGGGGAGTCGCCACAGATGAATCGCGCGTCCATGATTGAAGTCAGCACTTCAAAATCCGCCATTGAGAGGGCCAGGCAATCCCGCCTGGTCCTCATGCCGTACCCAAGATCAAAACCCAGATCCCAGAGGGGAAAGAAGATCTCTTTGGCCAGCCGTTTGGCTTGATCGGGGATTTTAGAATCAAAGAGGATGATGATGTCGATATCCGAATGAAGGCAGAGCTCTTTTCTCCCATAACCTCCGACGGCCACGAGCGCCATGGGTTTTTTTTCCCGGAAGAAGTTGCTCCCGGTTTCGCTGTCCTGAAGGCTCTTGCGGAAGTACTGGTCCATCATTTCGGTGAAGTGTTTTTGGAATCCGTGGGATATCTTACCGTCGGCAAACCGTGAGACCAGTCGGTCCCTGGTATTCTTCAGTTCTTCAAATGCCTGGGTCATGTTATCTCACTCCTCCCATGACCCAAGACCATAGCGCACGGAACGATTCATTGCAAGATCTGTAAGAGCCCCCTGATCCACCATCAAGGTATAATATGCGTTGTTGCCTTCGATCGCTTCTCCTTGCGAGGTATGGTTTATACGCCTCAGCCGTCGCTGCTTGCATCCGACACCTTGCTGGTGATCAGGAACGTCTCCAAATCCCGCGTCGGAATAAATCATGCGCAAATTAGACGGTGGATTTGGGGAGTCCTGGTGAGAATTGATGTTTGCAAACCCGAGAGGTTTTTCTTATGCTTTTCAATGGGAGCGGAATCCTCTATGCCCATCTGTCTTTTGCCGTTGGGGGTCCCTGAAGAATAAGGGGAACAGGATGACCGCGCTCGAAAAGGAACTCCTCAGCCCGTTCGATCCAGAACAAGAAAGGGGAGATCTCTCCCTGTCCTACAAGCTGCTCCATATTATTAAATCCATCGAAACAGTAACAAATCCTTGACGATCGGACCGGCTGAACGTATTTTAACAGGATCATCACACGCCAAGGCCTGTTCATGGGTTGAGTGGCGGAAAGGAGATCGAAGATGCGATCGGACATTCTAAAGAAGGGCGTCGAGACCCTGCCTCACCGGGCACTGCTCCTGTCCGCGGGGTTGAAAAGGGAAGATCTGGCCCCGGGCAAGCCCT
>CAYUCJ010000265.1:0-5083 GCA_964443285.1 uncultured Desulfobacteraceae bacterium
GCCTCGACGATGTTTTCGATCATTTTTTCGCGCCACTCGCTGACAAGATCGTCCATATCAGAGGGTATTTCCGAGGTATCAAAGTCGCCGCTGCCGTCTTTAGAGCAGATATAAGCCTTCATCTTGATGAGATCCACCAACCCTTTGAACTGTTCCTCAGCTCCAATGGGGAGATACACAGGGGTCGCTTTCACGTCGAAGCTTCCAGACAGTTCATCCATGATCTTGAAAAAATCCGAGCGTTCCCGGTCCATCTTGTTGATGAATACGATCCTGGGAAGCCCCTGTTCGTCGGTAAAGCCCCACACCTTTTCAGTTCCCACCTTGACCCCGGAGGTGGCGTCCACGACCACGACCACGCCGTCGGCCGCCTGGAGGGAAAATTTGGTGTCGGACAGAAAGTTGTCCTCACCCGGCGTGTCCAGGATATTGATGGTCTGCTTTTTCCAGGAACAATGGTGAAAGGAGGTGTTGATAGTGATCTTCCGTTTGATTTCCTCCGGCTCAAAATCCATGTTTGATGAGCCGTCATCCACCTTGCCGAGTCGGGTCGTGGCCTTTCCATTGAAAAGCATGGCTTCGGCGAGGGACGTCTTTCCTGATCCGCCGTGAGCTACAAGTGCTGTGTTTCTCAGTTGTTGTGCTCTTTTTTCCATTGTTGTTGTCCTTTCCTGGTCAAATGGGTTTTTACTCGAAACGATTCAACCAGAGAGGCACCAAGAGATCGGGTTTCATCTCGGTGCTTTCTGATGGTTTTTAAGACGATGATCCTTCCGGGTGGTCATCAGGGGGTCTGTCGTTTGCACGATGCGGATGGACACCCACTGGACTTGGCAAACCCGCGAAAACAATTCAACGGGCTTTTCGCCCGTTGAAAACGATACATGTCATTTTCGCATTCCTTGAAAATCATGAGCTCGCACCACAAACCGTCCGATTTGCGCGTCCATTCAGGGCACGACGATGACTTCTTGGAAAGTCATGAGAATTTGGTTTGAAAATTACCCCATTAATCAAATCAAAGTCAAGCCCAGAATGTGGGGGAAATATTTTTTGATTGCTAAACGCGACGAAGATGATATATTTACTATTTTTTATCAATGCTTCTTGAGCTTTTCCAGTCGTTTGAATTCGGGGGGATGACAATAAGGGGGCTCGAAAAACGGGGCGAGGGGTTTTGGATCTTCGGGATCTCACACGTGATTTTCTCCAGGCACTCCTGCATCGGAAAGGATACTCACCTCACACGGTCAAAAGCTATCAGGCGGACCTGAACCATTTCCTGGAGTTTCTGAGCGCCAAAGAAAAAACCGGGGCAGAAGGGGTTGCGCGGTTGGAAGCTGAAAGTTTAGTCCCCCGGGACATCCGGACCTATCTGGGGGGGCTTTTCGGCCACTACAGGCGCACCTCGATAGCACGCAGGCTTTCCGCCATCAGGTCTTTCTTTGCCTTTCTGGAGAAAGAGGGGATCCTGGATGGAAATCCCGCAAAGGAAATCTCTTCGCCCAGGCTGGAGAAAACCATACCCGGGTACCTCACGGTCGACGACGTTTTCAGGCTTCTCGAAAGGCCTGAAAAGGGAACGCCGGCGGGACTCAGGGACCTGGCCATTCTTGAATTGCTTTATTCCTGCGGGATACGTGTCGGGGAACTGGCGGGCCTGAATATTTCAAGCATTGACCCTGATGAAAGGCTCCTGAAGGTCAAAGGAAAGGGAAATAAAGAGCGGATCGTGCCCGTCGGGAGGCACGCGCTGAAGGCCATTAAATACTACCTGGATGCGTCGGAAAACCTGCGAAAAAAGGAAAGCGGACACCCCGGGGGAGGACCGCTTTTTATGAACCAGCGGGGAGGCCGCCTTTCAACGCGCAGTGTCCGGAGGATCCTGAAACGCTATGTCGACGAGTGTGGGCTCTCGCCTGAAATCAGTCCCCATTCCATGCGCCACACTTTTGCCACCCATATGCTGGAGGGAGGCGCTGATCTGAGATCGGTTCAGGAACTTCTGGGACACGAAAGTCTGTCCACCACGCAGAAATACACCCACGTCACGCTGGACCGGTTGATGGAAGTCTATGACAAGGCGCACCCCAGGAGCCACTGATGCTTGAAGAACGCCTTTGCGATGTCCCTTCTCAGGGGGCTTTCCCGGGCCCCCTTATTCTCTTGGCGGCAAGAAAGGTAACCGGGTATTTTCGCATCTGCGGGCGGTTTTGAAAACGAGGAGACGGTGATATGCAGGAAGGACGTACCGGAATAAGGGCCACTACCATCCTGGCCGTTAGAAAGGATGGAAAGGCGGTCATGGCAGGTGATGGCCAGGTCACGCTTGGTGAAACCATCATGAAACATAAGGCAAACAAGGTGCGCTTCATGTTTCAGGACACCGTCCTGGTGGGATTTGCCGGGGCTGCAGCGGACGCTTTCAACCTGTTCGAACGGTTGGAGGGGAAGCTCGAAACCTACGGGGGAAACCTGACCAGGGCGGCGGTGGAGCTTGCGAAGGACTGGCGAACGGACAAGATCCTGAGGAGACTGGAGGCACTGCTCCTGGCCACGGACAGGGAGCACACCCTGATTATCTCGGGCACCGGGGACGTCATAGAGCCCGACGAATGCGTGGCGGCAATCGGTTCGGGTGGGCCTTATGCCCTGGCAGCGGCCCAAGCCCTCGTGGGCCACTCCGATCTGGACGCGGCGGCCATAGCCCGTGAGGCCATGCGCATAGCAGGATCCATCTGTCTCTACACCAACGATCAGGTAACCATACAGGAATTGAGTGAGTAAAAGCTTCCCCGGACCGGCCATTCGCGGGGAAAGAGAATGGTGCGGGGCAGGGCCCGAATCAGTTAAACCCGGATAAAAGGTCAGCAGGTTATTTAAATGAAAGTCTTGACGCCTAGAGAGATTGTCTCGGAACTGGACAAATATATTATCGGGCAGAATGATGCCAAACGGTCGGTGGCCATAGCGCTTAGAAACAGATGGCGGCGGCAGCAGGTCTCCCCCGATCTCAGGGACGAGATCGCACCCAAGAACATCATCATGATAGGACCCACCGGCGTGGGAAAAACAGAGATTGCAAGGCGATTGGCGCGGTTGGCCAATTCCCCTTTTCTCAAGGTGGAGGCCACCAAGTTCACCGAAGTGGGCTATGTCGGGCGGGATGTGGAATCCATGGTTCGCGATATCACGGAGCTGGCCATCAACATGGCCCGGCGGGAAGAACAGGAAACGGTCAAGGTCAAGGCAAAGGAAGTAGCGGAAGAACGGCTTCTGGATATCCTCCTGCCCAAGAAAAGGGATGACGTGCGGGAGGAAGGGGAAGGTGAGAAGGAAAAGGTCCTGGAAGTGGTCCGTGTGGACAAGTCGGAGACACCTTCTACAAGGGAAAAGCTCAGGCGGATGCTGAGGGATGGCAGGTTGGACGAGCGTTTCGTGGAGCTGGAGGTGAGCAACAGGAATATGCCCATGGTGGAGATTTTTTCCAATGCCGGGCTTGAAGAGATGGAATTCAATGTCAAGGAGATGTTCGGAAACATCTTTCCAACCAAGAAGAAGAAGCGCAGGGTAAAGATCCCGGAGGCCCTGGAAATTATTTTTCAGCAAGAATCCCAGCGATTGATTGATATGGATAAGGTAACCGAGCGGGCTATCCGGCTGACCGAACAGAACGGGATTATTTTTCTGGACGAGTTGGACAAGGTCGCCGGGGCGGAATCCGGTTACGGGCCCGATGTCTCCCGGGAAGGGGTACAGCGGGATTTGCTGCCCATCGTGGAAGGCTCCCGGGTGACCACCAAATACGGAATGGTTAAGACGGATCACATCCTTTTCATTGCCGCCGGGGCCTTCAACGCGAGCAAACCCTCCGACCTGCTGCCGGAACTCCAGGGGAGATTCCCCATCCGTGTGGAACTGGATTCCCTTACCGAAGAGGACTTTATCAGGATCCTCACCGAACCGCAAAACGCTCTGATTACCCAGTACATGGCCCTTTTGAAAACGGAGGGGATTGAACTCCAGTTTGAAGAAGAGGCAATCCAACAGATCGCTTCCATAGCGAGCAGTGTCAATGAGCGTACCGAAAACATCGGGGCCCGCAGACTCCATACCGTGATGGAGAAGCTTCTGGATGAAATATCCTTTGACGCACCCGACATGCCTAATGAGAAAGTGATCATTTCGGACGCGTATGTGCTTGAGAAGTTGGAGGAAATTCTGGAAGACGAAAATCTGAGCAGGTATATATTATAGGGCGTAAGGCAAAAGCGAACGACAAAGAGGCAATGACCGGTCCGCCAGAGACTTGCAACGGGCAAACGGGCTCAACCGGCGAACGACCTGCCGGAAGAGGGGACAACGCGGTATGATTACGCAAAATGACAGGGCCAAGGTCCTCGTGGAGGCCCTTCCTTATATCCAGCGATTCAACGGGGCCACTATTGTCGTCAAGTACGGCGGGCATGCCATGGTGGATGAACAACTCAAGAGGGATTTTGCCCTGGACATCATTCTGATGAAGTATGTGGGCATGAACCCCATTGTCGTTCACGGGGGAGGGCCTCAGATCGGGGCCCTCCTCAAGAAGCTCTCCATACAGCCCCATTTTGTGGATGGGATGAGGGTCACGGACCAGGAGACCATGGACGTGGTGGAGATGGTCCTTGCCGGAAAGGTCAACAAGGAAATCGTCAGCCTGATCAATGGCAACGGTGGAAGGGCCGTGGGCCTGTCGGGGAAAGACGGAAAGTTGATCACGGCAAGAAAGATGGCCTATGTGAAACGGGGGAGCAATGCGCAACCGCCCGAGATTATCGACATGGGGATGGTGGGTGAAATCACCGCCGTGGACAACCGTATCCTGATCGGTCTGGTTGAAAAGGGATTCATCCCTGTGATCGCACCGGTGGGCGCCGGTCAGGGGGGGGAAACCTACAACATCAATGCCGATCTTGTGGCCGGACACGTGGCCGCCTCTCTTCAGGCAAAAAAACTGGTGCTTCTTACGGACACGGATGGCGTCCGAGACAAGAAAGGCGGATTGATTTCGAGCCTCAGGAAGGAAGATGTGGACGGGCTC
>CAYUCJ010000266.1:0-5082 GCA_964443285.1 uncultured Desulfobacteraceae bacterium
TGGTTTTCGCCTGAGGTGGCGGGTTACGTGAAGGAGAAGATCTGGCACGAGAGCCGGGAAATCCACCCCCGGGATGACGGGTCGGTTGTCTTTGAGGCGGAGGTTGCAGGGACAATTGAGTTCAAGGCCTGGATAATGAGCTGGGGATCACAGGCCCTGGTCCTGGAACCGGCATCACTCAGGAATGAGATCCTGGCTGAGGGGGAGAGCCTGTTGAACAGGTATCATAAGGAGGGGGAGAAGGAAGAGGAGATGGGATATCAAACACCCAGATAATCTCTGAGTTTGCGAACCGCCTTTTGATGTTTTGTCTTGTCCATCCTTGATATATTCAAAAGTTTCCACTTAACGCCGGGCAGATTCTCAACCCCTTCAAGCCCGAGCAGGCCCCATTCTGGCCGACCTTCCTTCACAGAAACGATGAATTTTCTTTCATCAAGCGTCAACTCCTCTCGAAGTATCTCAACCAGATCATTTCTGGTTGTTTCCAGCGCCTCACATGGGATGCTTTCGGCTATCATGCCCTTGAATTCCTTTTCAAATACCTCTCTTATGTCTTTCTCCTGAGGGCTGAGAATCTCCACCATGGGCCTTGGATGGCTGACAAGATAGACAATGAATGCCTTCCTTATTTCAGGCTTAAGACCTTCGCTTTTTAGAAGCAAATGAACATCGAAGAGATCCCTTGGGTGTTGGCGATCAAGGGCGGCACAGATTTTGCCGGCATATAAATCATAGGATGAAAGGATACGGCTTTGGAGAGACAACTCAAAGAGATCTTGAGCCTTTTTTGATAGCGGTTTTATTTCGGGCGGGTACACAGACCCCCTGAGCACCAGGTTTGGCTCTATCTTGATCGTTACACCCTCGCGATCGACAATGAGGCCTCTTACGACTTCAGTCCCATGGATCCTTTTCAGGATGATTCCCGTGCCGGGCATCATGCTCTTGATTGCCTCCGCTATCCTGGCCAGGCTGTTGCGGATTTCGTCCAGAGCAAGATCCCTTTCGTGCAAGGGCAAATAGGTCAGATCGATGTCAACGGATAACCGAGGGAGATCCTGCACGAAGAAATTGATTGCCGTGCCTCCTTTCAAGGCAAAGGCCTCTTCTTTGTGTATCAGCGGCAGGATTCTCAGAAGCAATTCCGCCTGTTTAAAGAAGACCGTGTCCTTCATCACGCGCCCTCTTCGTAGCGGTCTCGGGGGACGGTGATCCGATATTTTGTGTCAAAATGTCCTTTTGGGACGATCATTCGCTTTCCCTTGCCCAGATCAAACCTTGAAACGTCCAACTCGGATACCCACGAATGACCATGCTTTTCCGCCATAAACATGAAAAGTCTTTTGACCTTGACGGACCGGCACATAACCAACAGCCTCTGGACGATTTCCGATCGGAGGGTAGCAAGGTTTTCCATGATCAGGGATGCTTCGTCAAAACCGACCTTTCCCGGCACCAGGTGGAGCATTTCCATGGCTGCCCGTTCCGGTGCAGAGACCTTCAGGGTGAGATCCTTTTCTTTGAATTCCGAAAAACCCGGTTCACCGGCAGCGGGAAATAAGTTGGTACGGATCAGCGTGATTTCAACCCCCAACCGGTCTCCTTTGAACCAGGTGGGCAAAACCAGCCCCTGAGCTCCATAGAGAAATATTTTTCTTTTGCCGGAGGGCAAATAATGGGCGTACCCTTTCAATTCCAGGGCAGTCTTTCCCCCGGGGTGCACATTCAGGCCCAGTTGGGTTTGAAGGGCAAAAAGGGCTCCGGGCCATTCCACTTTGTCACCACTAAGGATATAGGAGCCTCTTCCGAAGGACTGGATCCACCCGCTCTTTTTGTATTTCGTCAGAAGATCATGGCTGAAGCCCTGTGCGTTCAAATAGGACGCAGCAGCGGGCGTTCCCCTTGGCCACTGGCTGATCAGACGGTTTATTTTTGATTTTATTTCCTTACGCATACTCATGAAAAAACCATATTTTTAAACTAGAGTCAAGAAATGGTTTAGATATATTTCTATTTCCTAACTCACAGTCATCAAATAAGGACATTTTTTAAACCATCCCACAAAAAGGATATTCGGGGACACCATACTCAATTATTGATCCACCTGCAATAGTTGGACTTAAGCATTGCCAGGACCATCGTGGTATGGGGTTCAGTTTTCACAAATTGCACAAACGATCTTGTGGAAGCGGGATTCTAAGGGAAGCCTTTTCAGCCCCCTTTTTTCCTGCTGTGTTAATGTACCCGGAAGCTTTATGACAGGGCGGTGAAAAAGCAAGGGCTGAGGCTTGACAGATCCAGAATATGAATTACTTTAGGGCACAACAGGCGAGCGTCCTGATGAGATATTTCTCCATTCCCTTTATCCAGGGTGGCTTTACGGAGTCACCCTTTTCTTGTTTCCGCTCTTTGGTACAGGCCATTTATTCCGGCATGCTCTGAAAGTGCACATTTCTGTCAGACTTTATTATCCAGTAGGAAGGTATCATGACAAAAGAGAAGCTGATTGAAATCATCCAAGGGGTCCTGCAGTCTGATTGTGATCTGGGCTTCCTGTTACGACTGGAGAAAAGCGAGCTTGAGACCCTGGCAGCGTGTATCAGGGACAGGATTGAGAATAAGGATCCAGTATCCTGAATTCAAAACGCCAACCCTCGTAGGCCCCAAGCATACGACCAAACTCATAGATAGTTATTCTTTTGCCATCTATCACGAATACCCTATCTAGTTTCCATCCATAAATGGCCCTTTTTCACAATCTCGGTGTCAATCTGCGAGATTCCTTGTGCGACGTACCATATGTACGTCTCCGCGTAATCTCTTGATTTCCTTGATCTTGTAAAAAATGTCTCATTTCTGGATTAGAAACTTACCAGTGCCCAAATTCTATTTGTGGATGGGCGCTATCTAAATTTCATCCGGCCCTTTCTCAACTTCCACTTCTTTTCTCTTTTCCTTCAGGACACTCAAATTGTTGCGTGAAAATTCATAGCCCGGCGGGGCAAGGGCTATTGATCTCTGAAAAACTTCTTCGGCTTCGTCAAATTCACCCGTTTCAAGCAATGCGTATCCAAGATCATTCAAAATTTCGTAGTTATCCGGTTCCAACGCATCCGCACGCCTGTGCTTCCTGACTGATTTCTCATAATGGCCAAGTTTTTCAAGGCAATATCCTGAACCGATGGGGTAGACGGCTTCATGGGGATAGGCTTTTTCTGCGGCGGAATACAATGTGAGCGCATTTTCGTAATCATCTTGATCAATCAGAAAATCACCCGCCTTGTCTATGATAATCGTCAGATCTTCTTCGTCCTTTGGCAATGTTGCAAGCGTCATGAACAATTCCATGGCTTCTTCTGCACGCCCGAGCTGATATTCAATGGATCCGACAGTGAGAATGGCGGGTGCATACAGTGGATCTATAGCAAGAGCGACAACCCCCGCGGGCCATGACGACTTTCCCAACCCCTCTTGACCTGCCAGTGCTATTGTATCGTTGAAGAGCTCAGTAGCCATTTGGGAATGATATTCCCAATCTGCTGCCATCCTTCGTTCTCGTGCGGGCCTTGATGCATAATCACGACGAAAATCAGCGAGATCGCTGTCATCTTTAACCAAAACAGAAAACGGTACTTTGTCCAATTTTGTCATCCCATCATTTTTCGATTTTGACTCCATTACTCCTCCTTGCCAACGAAGCTTTCTCTCGGAAACCCAACCCTACGGGGCGGGTCCACGGTTTCCTCGATCGCGTCAGGGCGTGACAAGAATAGCGTGCTATTGAAGCTTTCTCGAACGAGGTGATATTAATACACCGGGGTCCAAAATGGAACGAGAAAGGTGATCGGCCGAGAAGGTTGCTCTCTTCATTTTTATGGGATATGTTTTTTCGAGCCCAGGCGGCCGAAGGAGATTCCAATGTTAAAAAATACGTTCATCCACATACCGGGTATCGGTCTTAGAACTGAGGAACGCTTGTGGGATTCAGGACTTCTTGATTGGGATGGTTTCGGAGAACTATTTGAGATCAATCTATCCCATAGAAAATTGGAATCCATTGGGCAATATCTCCAGGAATCAAGAGAACACTTTGAAGCAGGCAATCCCAACTATTTCGAGCGTCTGTTGCCATCGAGTCAGCACTGGCGGATGTTTCCTGCATTCAGAGATTCGACGGCATATCTCGATATTGAGACAACAGGTCTGAAAATGTGGGGGTTTGAAATCACGACTATTTCCCTGTACGACGGGAATTCCATCTTCTGGTATGTGAAAGACCGGAACCTCAATGACTTCATACATGACATTCAAAAGTATAAACTTATCGTGACGTACAACGGCAAATCTTTCGATATCCCTTTCATTGAAAGCCACTTCGGCATCAACCTTAACCAGGCTCACATCGACTTGCGATACATCCTGGCAAGCCTGGGATATAGAGGCGGTCTGAAAGGATGCGAAAGGCAATTAGGGATTGACCGGGGTGATCTGGATCATGTCGATGGCTACTTTGCCGTCCTGCTGTGGTATGATTTCCTGCAGAACAGAAACCAAAAGGCATTGGAAACACTGCTTGCCTATAACATAGAGGACACCGTCAATCTGGAAACACTGATGGTACTCGCTTACAATATGAAATTGAAAGGTACACCGTTTTTCCAGACACATCAATTACCTGAACCGACACGCCCGGATATTCCATTTCAGGCAGATCGGCAAACCATAGACAGAATCAAGAGGCGGATTTTTCGTGAGCCGAGTTTTTATTGAGGATAATCCACTTTGAAATGTCTTATCACTGGCTGCGATGTCAACTGGTTTCCATCCACAAATGGCCTTTTCCCGCAATCTCGGCGTCAATCGGCGGGATTCCTTGTGCGACGTACTAAAGTATGTCTCCGCACAATCCCTTGATTTCCTTTATCTTGCGCAAAAATTCTCATTTCTGGATTGGAAACTCGCCAGTGTCCGGTTTCTATTTATGAACGGGCACTGACTGATTTTTTTTCTTGACACCGTGCATCTGTTCGCTAGAATAGAACACAAGGCAATTCTGAAAGGCGCTATGGACACTTCTTT
>CAYUCJ010000267.1:0-5011 GCA_964443285.1 uncultured Desulfobacteraceae bacterium
CAGTCTTTGGAATCCAACGATGAGGCTTTGATATGCTTCGCCTTTGACTGGCTCAAGTTCAGCCTCTTCGGAGAGAAAACCCTCACTCCTGCTTGACACGCGACCCGATATACCCCGGGCGCTCGCGAATCAGTTCATCGAGTTCAGTGCTGTGCTCTGAAAGAAACTTGAGCATCTGTTCCGACTTTGTCTGAATGACCATGGCATTCTGGCCCTGGATATCAGCTCCTCCAATGAGCAGCCCGTTGTCGTGGAGATAAGTGATGATCATGTCATCCGCATCCAGCGTCACATCAAATTCTCCTTTCAGATAGGCAAGCCAGCGGCCAAATTCCTGTGGGTGCTCTATATGCTCTATTGGGATTCCCAGCTCGAAGCTCAAGGGCTTCGCCAGTCCCGGCATTATTTTGGATCCCGCAAGGTAATCAAGCACATGGGCCATTTCATGGATGAGCGCGCTGTCTCCAATATCGGGAGTAATCGCAATGTAGATATGATCCGGATCGCTCTTGGCCGTCTTGTGGGGATTCACGACCACCCCGCCAGTCACCGCTTTTCCTCGGCCCGGAGACTCCCCATCTGACAAATTAAGGCTCTCGTAGGCGAGGAGATCGATGAAGCGGATTCCCAGACGGGTCCCGGTGAGATCCACTAGGTCCAACCCATCGATCATTTCAGCGGAGCGCCCGTACCTGACTTGGGGGAGAGCCGTTATCTTTCGACTCATCTCAAGGGTAAACTCACTCATTCCCTCCTGGACGAGATCCTCTTCTCTTCCCAGGTGGCACTTCTTGAACTTTTTACCGCTGCCACAAGGGCAGAGATCATTTCTTCCTATCTTATTCATGGATATCATTCTTCCAGGATGCAGCTCTTGTGGGCATCACACGACCAGCAGGGCAACGGCCCCTCGGATCCTGTCTGGGGATCCCGGCGATGCCTATAGGAAGCCTTTACATTCTGGCTTTTCATCATGTGATCCCACCCCCTCACGAAATAGGGACATTCATCATTAAAGCATACCCACTGGAATTCAGAATCCGACCAGGTAGAATTCTCCGGCGGTTCCCACTTTTTCATTTCCTCCCCGCAGTGAGGGCACTGGGGAGTTTTATCTCCACTCATCGCTTTCTCCATGTGTAAAAAAGAAAACCAAACCCTTCAATGAACACCAAGGGTTTGGCTCTCACAAAGGGCGAAAATCTAATCTCCTACCCGATCGCTGCTTTCAAGATGCCTTCAGGTGGTATCACGTTGCAGTTCAGAGCCGCATCCTTTTTCAGGTCCATCCCGAAGGCAACGGACATGAGCTGCGTCAGATAGACGATGGGCACATCCAATTGGGTCCCGTATTTCTTGTTGATCCTTTCCTGATACATCTCGAGGTTCATGGCACACATGGGGCAGACGGTGGAAACCAGTTGAGCCCCGTGGGCGACGGCATCCTCCAGGATCGTCTTCACGAGCTCCATACAATGATCCATTTCCGGAAGGAATATGCCCGACCCGCAACATAGGATCTTCCTGGAAAATGGGACGGCCTCCGCACCCAGAGCCTCGAGAAGCCGATCCTGAACTCGCGGTTTAATGGGGCTGTCGTATTCCCCATATGGCCGAACCGACTGGCAACCCACGTAACCCGCAACCTTGAGCCCGTTCAGGGACTTGGTCACTTTTTCCTTGATCTTGTCCACACCGATATCGTGGTAGAGGACATCCTGGATGTGCCGGACCTTGATTCCCCCTTTATAATGAAGGCCGCCTTCAGCCAGACATTCATTGACTTGTTTTAGGAGTTCTGGGTCTTCTTGGATTTCGTGGTTCACTTTTACCATCTGAACATAACAGGAGCTGCAGGGCGCGACGATGTCATACTTCCCCTTAGACTCGGCCAAAGCGAGATTGCGCGCATTGAGCACCTTGATGGAAAGGTCATTGGCCCCGGCATAGGAAACGCTGGCGCCGCAGCAGTTCCAGTCGTCAATTTCCTCAAATTCCATTCCCAGGGCCTTACAGGCTGGTCTCAGCGACAAGAGAAAATTGGCGCCGGTTCCCTCCAGGCTGCATCCCCAATACAAGAAATATTTCATGCCACGGGCCCTCCTTTTCCCATTTTTTCAGCCTTATCCAACATCTTCCTGAGATCCTGTATTCCCTTGATCTTCTTTTCAGGGAGGAGTTTCATCCTCCCATGTAGGAGTAATTTGATTCCCACATCCATGAAGTTGAGGGTGCTTTTGATTCCCTCCACCAATCCAGCTGAAAAAAAGACGCGCCTCGGGAGGTCCTTTTCATCGATGCGGCCAAGCCTATAGACCTGTTTCCAGAACTCCCGCCCGAAGGCTGCTGTTTCCTTACGGGGCAGATAGCCCTGTCTGAGGGCATAGTGAGCCAGCCCGTGCATCACATCCATGACAGGAATATTCCTCGGACACTTGACCACGCAGGTATAACACGATGTGCAAAGCATAATTGATTTGCTGCCCAGTACTTCTTCGCGTTTTCCCGCCCTGATCAGGGTGAATATCTGTCTGGGAGGATAATCCATGTGATCACGCAAAGGGCACGATCCTGCACATACACCGCATTGCATGCACATCTTCGTCTCTTCACCCGCATCCACGTTTTGAAAAACTTCCTGCGCAAAAGACGGTTCGTAGCTCGCCATAGTATTTCTATTCCTCCTCTTTTTGCCCAGTCACACCCATCCCCTGACTTCTGGCAGAGATGCTGCCTTGGCAGAATTACCAACCCTTGTATGGGTTCGGGCCCACCTCTTCGACGGTCTCCATGAACTCGTTGATAATGCCCGGGATCTTGTCATAGTCGGTAATGCCCACCTCAACAAACTTGACCCTTTCCGATTCCAATGCGAGCCTGTCGAGGGTCTCCGACACCTTACTCAGTCGCGTTTCCGCAAGTTCACTGCCTTTCACAAAATGGCACTGGTAGTCATCACCATGCCGGCAACCAAGCAGGAGGATACCGTCGATCCCGCGGGACATGGCATCGGCAATCCAGACTAGGTTCATGGAGCCCAGACATCGCATGGAAATGAAACGGATATAGGGACTCCATTTCATCTTCCTGATGCCGGCCATATCAATAGCGGGGTAGGCATCATTTTCGCAAACCAGCGCGATGACCCTGGGTTTTTCCTCGTCCTCTTCCGGCACCTCTATGGCCTTGATCATACTGCCGATCATACCCACGGAGTAGTTCTTGAACGAGATGATCCTCTCCGGACACGCACCCATGCACACCCCGCACCTTCTGCACCGGGTGGGGTTGGGAAGCGGGTTGGCCTTTTCGTCTTCGTTAATGGCACCGAAGGGGCATTCTTCCGTGCACCGCTTGCACTGGGTGCAACGGTTCATGTTGAATTCCGGGTAGGACATATCGCCCGCCCTGGGGTGTACGGCAATACCCTGGGATGTAAGTTCCGCACACTGAATGGCCTTCATCGCGGCACCCGTGGCATCATCCATGGCCCTGGCCGTCTCCATGGGCCTGCGAACGCACCCCGCCGAATAGATCCCCGTCCGCCTGGTTTCATAAGGGAAGCAGATAAAATGGGAGTCCGGAAAACCATACTTGAGCGTAGGAAGCTCAGGTCCCTGGCGGTAGTCGAGATGGAGTGCGGAATTCGCAAAAAAACCGGAATCCGGCACCACTTCGATCATCCCTTCCTCGTCTGTCCCTTCGGCATCAGCCGGGGCCTTGATCCTCGGCGTCACCACAGGTTTTGTGCTCGGAACCATACCCACGGCAAGGACGACCAGGTCCAGGTCCTCCACCTTGATCTTTTCTCCAAGGAGCTCATCATCCGCCTCAACAAAAAGCTTTCCGCCGGCCTCACCTATTTTGGAAACCGCACCACGGATAAAAACGCCTCCATCATTCTGGGCCTTCCGGTAAAAATCCTCGGCCTGTCCGACGGTCCGCATATCCTTGTAAAGGATGTAGTTCACGGCCTCGGGATTCTGTTCTTTCACATAGGTTGCCTGCTTCAACGAAACGAGACAACAAACAGAGGAGCAGTAGGGCAGATGTTCGGGGTCTCTGGACCCGGCACACTGGACAAAGAGGACGTTTTTGATCTCTTTACCGTCGGAGGGGCGGGTGATCTTTCCGGCTGCCGCGATTTCCTCCATTTCAACATTGGTGATCACGTCTTTGAACTTTCCGTAACCCAAGTCACCCAGCTTGTTGGCATCATAGGGCACCCATCCGGTCGCCTGGACGATCGCGCCCACGCGTTCACTTTTCGCGTCACCGTTGGACTTGATTTCTACTGAAAAAAGCCCCGGGCCGCCGCTCACCTTCTCCACTTGGGCCCCGGTGTAGACTTTGACCTTGGGATGGGCTTCAACCGACTCAATGAGCTCGTTGACCCCGGTGTCGCTGAGTTCCTTGTACGGCATGGTCACCCGGCTTTTCATCCTGGCCATGAAACCGCCCAGATTTTCCTCTTTTTCCACCACGACAGCCTGGAAACCGGCGTCAGCCGTTTCCAGCGCAGCGGTCAGACCTGCGATGCCTCCTCCAACCACAAGGATATCTTTGGAGTACGCTTCCTCCGCCTTGAAGGGTACCGGCAACTCCGTGCTGTTGGCCTTGACGCAACCCAGCCGGATGTTGTCTTCGGCCAGCATCTGGGTGTCTTCGTTCCGAGGCTCCTGACTCCAAGCCACCTGCTCGCGAAGATTGATCCTTTCCACGATCTTGTCCGCGCCGAAACTGAATACGTCGTAATTCACCCGCAGGGAACAGGCAGCGATGAGGATGGTGTTGACCCCTTCCCCTTCAATGTCCTGCTTGATGATCTGCACGCCATCGGACCCGCAGAGGAAGGGATTGCTTTTGCATATAGGGACGCTGTAATCATCGGTTGCTATCGCCGAGAGCTTTTCTACGTCCAGGGCGTCTCCGATGCCGCAACCGGTGCATATATAAAGTGCTGTCTTCTTATCCATTGAGCTACCTCCTAGCGATTGATTGGATGGCCTTC
>CAYUCJ010000268.1:0-5004 GCA_964443285.1 uncultured Desulfobacteraceae bacterium
GGGCCGAGTATCTCAGCCTTATGTTCAGCCGTCCCGAAAGCGGCAGTCAGCCTTCCGAAAAGACGAATATTTTCAACGGAAAGAAAAAGGGAAGGGGAGATGCTTGCGAGTGTCTCCTGGGCCGAAGTGAGGGCCGTGGAGTTCTTTCCGTCGCAAAGGCCAAGGCCCAGGTACCCCGAGTCTGAGAGCCTTGAGAGGTAGTCCAGGAAAACGTTGAGGCACACGAGGGGGTCACCGGACTTGAGATCACGGAGTCTTGCTTCCGCATCGGCATCAACCAGTTCCCGCAATCGGCTGCAAAGGGCCGATTCTTCTTTGTCAAGATCAAAATTCATGGGATTCTCTCAACCATCTCCTCACATCAATTTGGAGATAATCTTCTTCTGAATGTCTGATGTGCCTCCGCCGATGGGTGCGAGGCGGCTGTCCCTGAAATAACGCTCCACCTCGTACTCGTGGCAATACCCATAGCCCCCGTGCAGCAGCATGGCATCGTTCGCAGGCTTGAGGCTCCAATCCCCCGTGAAGAGCTTCGCCACCGCAGCCTCCAGGTGATTGAGGGGCCTTCCCTGGTCCTTGCACCAGGCAATCCGGTAGCACAGGGGGCGCGCCGCCTCTATGAAAATCTTGATGTCCGCGAGTTTGTGCCTGGTTGCCTGAAAGGCCGCAATGGGGCGGCCGAACTGATGCCTTTCTTTTGCGTAACGGACACACTTGTTGAGCACGTAAGTCATCCCTCCGATAAAGGGGGCCAGGAGGGCGCTCCGGTCCCATTCAACAGTCTGCATGGCCATAAGAAATCCGGCCCCTTCCTGGCCGATCAGGTTTTCTTCGGGGATCTCGCAGTCTTCGAAGATCAGTTCAGATGTGTGGGAGGTGCGGACCCCCATCTTGATCAGATTCTTGCCTGCTGAAAATCCGGGGGTCCCTTTTTCCACGATAAACGCGGAGATACCCGCATGCTTCAGGTCCCTATCCGTCTTGGCGTAGATCACGGCCACGTCGGCCACCGGCCCGTTGGTAATGAACATTTTGTTGCCGTTCAGGAGGTAGCGGTCCTTCCTTTTCCGGGCCCGCGTGCTGAGAGAGGCCACGTCGGATCCAGCCCCCGGTTCCGTCAGCCCCATGCACCCGATCCATTCACCGGAAGCCAGCCTGGGGATGTACTTTTTCTGTTGGACATCGGTGCCGTGACGAAAAATCGTGTCGGCACAGAGAAAGGTGTGCGCTCCGTAGGCGAGGGTCAGGCCCCCATCGACCCCTGCCTCGCCGAGGGCCTCCCCGGCCAGAACCGTAGTGACCACGTCCGCCCCGCTCCCTCCAAGCTCTTCGGGAAAGTGGAGGCCAAGCACACCGAATTCCCCCAGTTTTCGGAAGGAATCAAAATCGAATCTGCTTTGAAGATCGTTTTCTGAGACCTTTGGCACGATCTCTTTCCTGGCAAAGCGGATCAATTGCTCTTTGAACATCAGTTGCTCGAGTGTGAAGGAAAATTCCATGGTCCCCTCTTTTTCTCACAGCACATTTTGCTTGGCCCCATTCAGAAAGACCTCCAGGATGCTCTCCGCAATACGTTCCTTCTGGGCGTTCCCCTTGATTTTCTGGTTGGCCAGGACCATAGTGGAAACAAATGTCTCAAGCGACCCGAGGAAAATATTGGTCAGATACCTGGCCTTGAAATCATGTCTGAGCATGCCCTTGTCCTGACCCGCCTTGATGATCTCCTCGGTGAGGGACATGAAAGATTTGAAGTTGTCCAACCGGTCCGGGGTCAGGTTGCTGGTTGAGCGGGAGATCTCGGTAATGAAGATGTTGACGAGTTCGGGCTCTTTCCGGTAGGTGTCGAGAAAATAGAGAATGATCTTTTCGAGCTTTTTTCTAACCGGATCGACGGTATTCCGAATGCGAGTCATGAGGCCGAACAGGCCGTCCCACCAGTGTTTGATAATGGCGTCAAAGAGGTCTTCCTTGCTTTTGAAATAGTGATAGACCAGGCCGTAGGATATGTCCGCTTCCTTTGCAATATCGGACATGCGGGCCTTGTGAAAACCCCTTTGTTTGATCACCTTCAGGGCGGCCGTAAAAATGACCTCTTCTTTGGTTTTTCCTGAAGTATCGCGCTGATTCACCATATCATAAAATAGACCAAACCTTGATTGACTTGTCAATCAAAAATTAGGCCTCTCGGGTGCACATTCATGCCCAAATTCGCTTGACCATATGTACCTGCTCCTTTACCTTGAAATCTCAGATTCAGTTTTTTTGCCAAACTTGAGAAATTTAGGAGAAATGAGGACGAAGAATGGCTAAAAAAGAAATTCTGGTGGTGGACGACGAAGAAGATATCCTGGAGCTGGTGAAATTCAACCTCTCCAGAGAGGGATATCTCGTCCGGTGTGCCTCATCCGGGGAAGATGCCCTCAAGGCGGTCAAAAAGCAGGCCCCTCACTTGATTATCCTGGACCTCATGCTTCCCGAAATAGATGGTCTGGAAGCGGCCAGGAGACTCAAGAAGGACCCGGCGACGGAGGACATCCCCATCATCATGCTCACTGCCAGGGGTGAAGAGGTCGATGTGGTCACCGGCCTCGAACTCGGTGCCGACGATTATGTAACCAAGCCTTTCAGCCCTCGTGTGCTGACGGCCAGGGTGAAGGCGGTTTTGCGCAGGAAAACAGAGGGACCTTCCCTTCAAAAGGAATCGTCTCTGAAGATACGCGAACTGGAAATCCATCCCGGCCGGCACGAAGCCCTTATTGAGGGAAAATCCATTCCCCTGACTTTTTCGGAATTTGCTATTCTGAAATACCTGGCACAAAGGCCCGGATGGGTCTTTACCCGTTACCAGATCGTGGATGCGGTTCATGGGGAGGAATACAACGTGACGGAACGCTCGGTGGATGTGCAGATCGCAGGTCTGCGAAAGAAACTTGGACCGTACGGAAAGTCTATTGAGACGGTTCGCGGCGTTGGATACCGGTTCAAGGAGTAACCGATGGTGAAACAAAGGCGTTTGCTCTGGCAGCTCTATCCGGCTTTTCTCTTCATTGCGCTTTTGTCGATCGTTTCCGTGACCTGGTACGCCGGCAGCTCACTGAAAACCTTTTACCTGAACCAGACTTCCATCGACCTTGAGGCAAGGGCCCGCTTGGTGGAGGACCGCATCCTGCCCCTGTTGGAACCACTGAATAGAAAAGCGGTAGATGCAGTGTGTAAGAGCATGGGGAAGAGGGCCGAGACCCGCATTACGGTGATCAGCCCCGCCGGCCTGGTGTACGGTGATTCCCATCATGATCCTTTGACCATGGACAACCACGGTACCCGACCCGAGGTCATGGAGGCCTTGAAAAAGGGAATGGGCCAGTCCATCCGGTTCAGCCGGACCCTTCAAAGAAAACTGATGTATCAGGGCACCGCTGTCCGGAAAGGGGGCGAGATTGTTGCCGTTGTTCGGACCTCCATTCCTGTGGATGCGGTGGACGCCGTTCTCTACACCATCCAGATAAAGATCGCGCTCGCCGGCCTGTTGATTGCGCTGATTTCGGCATTCCTGAGCTTCCTTGTTTCCCGCCATATGAGCAGGCCGCTCGAGAGAATCCGTCAGGTCGCGCAAGCCTATTCCCGGGGGGACTTAGAGGCCACAATCCCCTTCTCCAAGGGAAGAGAAATTAACGAAATAGCAAGGACGATGAAGGGGATGGCGGACGGGATGCGTGAGCGCATCGAGACCATTACCCGGCAGCGAAATGAGCTGAATACGATCCTGAGCAGTATGATCGAAGGCGTGATCGCTGTGGATCTTCAAGGGAGGATTCTGAGCATCAACAGGACGGCTGCAGACTTCTTCCATATGGATCCGGTGAGGTGTGTCGGAATGACCGCAGAGGAGCTTTCGAGAAATCCGCGGCTCGCCGGTTTCGTCGCGCGCGCGTTGCGTGAGCGTGATACCTTTGAGGAGGATATGACCATCCGGGTGGGAGCCGAGGATCGAACCCTCAACCTTCACTCCACCTCACTGTTGGATTCCAGAGGGGGGCGCATTGGAACACTCCTGGTCATCGCTGATGTCACCAGGGTCAGGAAACTGGAAAACATGCGTCGGGACTTCGTGTCAAATGTGTCCCACGAGATCAAGACGCCCATAACGGCTGTGAAGGGGTTTGTGGAAACGCTGCTCGACGGGGCGTTGGACAACCCGGATGAGGCGAGACGGTTCCTGGGTATTGTCGAAAAGCATACCAGGAGGCTCGAAGCGATCGTGGAGGATCTGCTGAGCCTGTCGAGGATCGAGCAGGAGGGAGATCTGGCCAAAACGGCTTTCGAAGAATTTCATTTGAGAAACGTTCTGGGTTCCGCGATCCAGTTTTGTCACGCAAAGGCAGAGGCAAAAGGGGTTACTATTTCGCTGGATTGCTCCGAGACGCTTCTGACGAAAGGAAATGCCCGACTGATGGAACAGGCGGTCGTGAACCTTCTTGACAATGCCATACAATACAGCCCCCGGGAAACCAGCATTTTTGTCAGAGCTCGGGAGAAGGATGGTCAGACAACTATTGGTGTCACTGATCAGGGATGCGGCATTCCATCCGATCATATCCAGAGAATCTTTGAACGATTCTATCGCGTGGACCGGGGACGGAGCAGGTCTGCCGGCGGAACCGGTCTTGGACTCGCCATTGTGAAACACATTGTGCAGGTGCACGGTGGGGAAATTTCCGTTGAAAGCACACCGGAAAAGGGGAGCACGTTCACCATCCACCTGAAACAGGCCGGCCTTAATCAAGGATGATGTGGCTCGCCCTCGTCTCTTGACCGACAATTCCGTTCTACTGGCCGAGCAATTTGTTCAGTTTGCCCTTAATGCCTTCAGCGCTTTTTTTGGCCTTTTCCTGGATGGATTTCAGCTGTTCAGCTGAGCCGGACTCCAGGGCCTTCAGGTTGGCACCCACGGACTTGAGCCCTTTGTTCAAGGTGTCGGTTACCGCCGGGGAAGTGATTTTGGCA
>CAYUCJ010000269.1:0-4997 GCA_964443285.1 uncultured Desulfobacteraceae bacterium
TTCTTTCCATCATTTAGGAGGTCTAATTGTCCGGCCATAACTGCAAAAACTGTACATTCCGGGCCAAATATGATAATCAGCCCAAATCCTTTCTTGGAAAACTGTGGCGATGGCATGCCAATTGGTGCCCGGGATGGCGGTCCTACATGAGGTCGCTTCCGGCCGAGGAAAGGGTACTCATAGCTGAGAGATATGACATGAAGAAATACACCCAGTGAGCCCTGTGTAAAGTGTGAGGCTTGTGTCGCGGATCGTTTGTCGGCCCTGGGTGCCCGTGTTCAGATATCAGTTGCTTGCCCTGGACCGGATTTTTTCATCAGACCTTGGGATCGACTCCGGCAAAGGATTCAGAGAATCGGAGGAAGTTTGGATGCTCAATGCCGTCAACATTACGAAACGGTTCGGCGCGCTCACGGCGGTGGACAACCTCAGCTTTGAGGTGCAAAAGGGGCAGATATACGGTATCGCCGGGCCCAACGGAGCCGGCAAATCAACAGTCTACAACCTGATTACAGGCTTTTATCCCTACGAAGGTAAGATCGAGTTTGAAGGCCGGGATATCTCGGGCCTGCCACCCTACCGCATTGCCAAGGCCGGCATTGCCCGTACATTCCAGATCCCGCAAACCTTCCCCAGCCTGAGCGTTCATAAAAGCATCTGTGTGGGCAGCCGTTTTGGCGCTCCGGGGGGCCTTGACACGGGGCACGTGGAAAAAATTCTCCGTTTTGTGGATCTTGAAAAAGAACGCCATCAAAAAACCGGGCTTTTGAACCTGCTGGGCAAGAAGAAACTGATGATCGGTGCAGCCCTGGCCACCAAACCCAGAATCCTGATGCTGGACGAACCCATGGCCGGGTGCAATGCCACGGAAATCAGAAGCCTCATGAACCTGATCCGAAAAATCAATGGAGATCTGGGCATCACCATCATCATCATCGAGCATTTCATGAAGGTACTCACGGAACTGACCGAGACATTGTTGATCATTGAATCGGGTCGCAGGATCTGTTGCGACGAGCCGGAAAAGGTCGTGAACAAACCGGAGGTTATCGAATGTTATCTGGGTGGATCTGATGCTTAGTGTAACTAATCTAAACACATACTACGGGGAATCGCATGTGCTGCGCGACGTTTCCGTTTCCGTAAATAAGGGTGAGGTGGTGGTCATGATGGGACCGAACGGTCACGGAAAGAGCACCCTCTTAAAATCCATCTGCGGTTTGGTGGATGACAAAAAGGGCGCGATCATCTATAAGAACCAGGATATCAACGGCCTTGCCACCGAAAAAATTGTTAACCTGGGACTGACCTACATCGCTGAAAACCGCGAGCTGTTTCCATACATGACGGTTTTGGAGAACCTGAAACTGGGGGCATACTCCAAGAACGCCCGAGTGTATGAAAAGGAAAACCTTGAAAAGGTCTTTGATCTTTTTCCGCGCCTGGTGGATCGCCAAAAACAGCTGGCCTCCACCATGAGCGGCGGCGAGGCCAGAATGCTTGCCGTGGCAAGAGGTCTCATGTCCAACGCGGATTTTCTGTGCATTGATGAGCCCTCTTTGGGCCTGCAGCCCAGCTTGCGGCATGAGATCTTTTCCACCATCAAACAGATCAACGAACAGGGGAAAACCGTCCTTTTGGTTGAGCAAAACATTCCCAAAATAGCTGAGCTGGCGGACAGGATCTATGTCATGGAAGAAGGCCAAATTTCTTTTGAAGGCAATAAGGAAGAGGCGCTCAGCAATGAGCGCCTGAAAGAGATCTTTTTGGGTATGTAAGCACGGGGTTTGTCGAGGTCTAATGGACCACGGCGATTATTCTATTAAACGGACCAACACACCATGAACCTTACCGAAGACAACATTTTGTTCCTGTATGAAATGGCCGACGTGATTATTGCGGGTCTGACCACCGGTTCCGTGTATGCCCTGATGGCTGTGGGCATGACCCTGGTCTATGGTGTTACCAAGGCATTTAATTTCGCCTATGGCGATTTTTTTAACATGGGCGGCTATTTTGCCTGGATACTAATCGTGGGACTCGGTGTTCAATTCGGCGGATACCTGACGATTTTGGCCATCGTGATGCCGATTATGTTTGTCGTGGGGTATGGATTGGAAAAACTCATGGTGGCCCCCTTGAGGAAGCGGGCCGACTGGGAAAACAAGGTCATGATGCTGACCCTGGGCCTGGCGCTTTTTCTCACCAGCCTGTATTCCGTGGTCTTCGGCGTTCGCCTGAAATCCCTGCCCCCCATCGTTGATGGGATGGTCGAAGTGGGCCAGTTGGCGTTCACCTACCAGGACATCATGATTTTTGTTATGTCTCTGGGCGGCATTCTGCTTTTCGGATGGCTGCTCAACAACACCCGCATCGGCATGGCCGTCCAGGCCGTGGCTCAGAATCCGGAAGGGGCCAAGATCGTCGGTATTCCACAGGCGCGCATTTTCGCAGCCACTTTTGCCATCTCAACGGTCATGGTGGGATTCGGCGGCATTCTCCTGAGCCAGAAATGGTTCATCAATCCCATGTCCGGGAGCACCATCATGATTAAGGCATGGGTGGTCACCGCATTCGGCGGTATGGGTTCCATCCGCGGGGGACTCTATGCGGCTTTTATTATCGGTATGCTGGAAGCGTTTGTAGGGTGGATGTTCGGCATGAGCTATTCCATTATTGCTCTTTTTATTCTCTTGCTGGCGACCCTGGCGCTCAGGCCCCAGGGGCTGATGGGAAAGGGCAAGTAAAATATGCGTCTAAAACATATGGCGGCAATTATAGGGGTTTCTTACGGAACCCTGGCTATCCTGCCTGTTTTTGTCGGCGATGTAAGATTCATCATGAATATCCTGATCATGTGCGTAATCTGGGCCGTGGTGGCCTCTTGCTGGGATGTGATGATGGGATTTGCCGGCATCTTCTCGTTCGGCCAGGTGGCCTTTTTTGTCATTGGCGCCTATTGCTCGGGCATCCTGGCCAGCAGTCATCATATCACACCGGTTGTCTCCATCCTGATAGCCGGGCTCTTTACGGCCGGCATGGGGGTTCTGGTGGGGCTGCCGTGCCTCAAACTTGCCGGACCCTATGTGGCCCTTGTCACCTTTGGCGTGCATATGGCCCTGAAGCCGACGCTGAGGGGGGAGATCGGCATAGCGCTGGGATCAGGCGGTTCCCTCGGACTTTTGACCATTCCGCCTATCAACATTTTCGGTTACCAGTTCAGCTCCACCAATATTGTTCCCACTTTCTATCTGGCACTTCTGCTGTCTCTTGCTTGTGTACTCGTCATCATGTTCGTGATCAAATCCTATTGGGGTATTGCCTTTCTGGCCCTCAAGGATTCCCAGGATTTTTCCATGAGCCTGGGGGTGAGTGCTTTTAAATATAAACTGATGGTCTTTGCCCTGACCTCTTTTTTGACAGGTATTATCGGGGCCTTTTACGGCCATTTCTACGGTGTGCTCTCCCCCCGGATGCTGGACCTGGACCTGTTCAGTACCTTGATGGTCATGATGTTGATCGGTGGGTTGGGCCTTTTTCCCGGCTCCATCCTGGGTGCATTCATTGTGATGGCAGGTAGTGAGTTGATGGCGCCCCTGGGTGCCTACCGCGCCGTTACCATGGGCGCTTTGGTGGTGATCCTGGTGTTGGCGCTTCCAAACGGCGTCATGGGTCTGTTTTTGAAGCGATCGGCAAGTAGGGTGCCGACCGGCTAATCCGGGTTTCTCACCGCTCCTCGTTGCGAGAGGGTGGAGAGAGCCATGAATATAGGGCGGCTCACATTTACTTCTAACAGAACTTATTTTACGAAAGGGGAGGTGCAACGTGAAAAAAATCAATCTTTTGGCAGTGCTTATGGTGGTTTGTCTCTTTTTCGCCCCCGGAGTGATGGCGGCCGATACCATTCCGGTCGGTGTTCCGGTGCCTATGACCGGGTGGGCTGCCGGCTCCGGTTCAGATTATTTCAAAGGCATCAAAATGGCCATTGACGAGATCAACGAATCGGGCGGCCTGCTGGGAAAGCAGCTCGAGATTTTCCGTTTTGATTCCAAAGGGTTTGAGCCCGAAGTCGTCACGCAAGCGGCTGATTATCTGTGCGGCCAAAAGAAGGTTGCGGCTGTATTTGCAGGTTGGGCAGGATGGGGCCAGGATGTTCGCGCCTACGGAAAATATGATGCACCGTTTTTCGCTGACGACGGATCCCAGGCAGCCGTAAATGTCCACAATGAAGATCCCAAGAAATATTACAATATTTATCAGACCACCGATGTGGACGTCAACCAGGGGAAGAGCATGGCTCGTGCCCTTTTGGCGCTTCCTTACAAATACCCCAACAAAAAGATCGTGGTCATCAATAGCGATGACGCCTGGGGCCTTGAAATAGGCAATATAATCGCCGAGACCTTTAAGAAAAAGGGATGGAAACTGGCCAAACGCGAAACCGTGCCTTACGGCACCAATGAATGGGGCGTTATTTTGTCCAAGATCCGCAGGATCAAACCGGCCCTCATCCACATGGAAATCCCCAGCGGCCAGGAAAATATCACTTTCATGCAGCAGTTTCTCACGAAACCCACCAACAGCATTGTCAGCCTCGGATGGGGCATCACTCCTCGAGAAGTGATCGATGCCCTGGGTACAAAGGCAGACGGTATTGTGGGGGAGATGCCCAGTGGCATGCCCGCACCCAAGGCGCCCAATGCCGCCGGACAGGCGTGGGTTGACAAGTTTGTGAAGCTCTACAAGCATCAGATCCCGGCGGGCTCCTGGATTATGTACACGGCTGTAAAAGCCTGGGCACATGCGGTAAAACAGGTGGGTGATGCTTATAATTTCAAAGCGGTGAATGCCTATATTCAGAAAAACGGTTATGTGGCGGAGCAGGGCTTGATCAAATGGGACAGTGAAAATGTTCTGCGTGCCCAACCGGGAGCGCCCATTGTTCACTACCAGGTGCAAGGCGGTGAACTGCATCCCATCTTCCTGGATCCGCCGCT
>CAYUCJ010000270.1:0-4977 GCA_964443285.1 uncultured Desulfobacteraceae bacterium
GTGAAAAAGAAAAGAAATTCTGGGAGGAGAAATTACGTCAGCGTGGCATCTAAATAACTGTCACCAAAGTCCCTAATAAAAAGATAATAGGCAGGTTATTAAACCTGCCTATTTTCTATTGGCATCCATCTTGCTTATCCTACATTCCTGAATTGACAGCGCATCATGGCAAAGAAAAATTTGGGGGCACGTCTTCCGGTAAGAGACTATCTTTGCCCTCATGAATGGGTGAGTTGAAAGCCTGTTGAGGAATTTTTCTTGCCTGTATCCATGGTGGGATGTCACTGCTTTGTTATAAAAGAACGGTTTTTTGACGATATCTCGTGGCCTCTTGATCGCACAGGGTGCGGTACGTTCGAAGGCGTGGCAAAAAAGTGGCCTGAGAGCCACCGGTAAATTCTTGCAAGGAGGTAGGAAGGATATGACGGAATCAAAAGAAGACCAGACGATCCAGAGGCCATCGGCTGCCAAAAAAGAAGGGAAATACCTGACCTTTTCCCTGGCTGGGGAGGAGTACGGCATAGGGATACTCAAGATCAAAGAGATCATAGGTATGATGCCCATCACGCCGGTGCCCCAGGCAGGGGACTATATCAAGGGCGTCATCAATCTTCGGGGCAGGGTCATTCCAGTGATAGACCTCCGGCTTCGTTTCGATGTGAAGGTGACCGCGTTCACTGACAGGACCTGTATTGTCGTTGTGGAACTGGACGGAAAGAATGGGACGATATTGATGGGTCTTGTGGTTGATTCGGTTTCGGAAGTGCTGAACATCAAGGAGGCCGATATAGAGGACACACCTGTGTTGGGAATACAGGTGGATACGACCTACATTCTCGGTATGGCCAAGACAGAAGGGGGTGTCAAGATCCTGCTGGATATTGATCAAGTCGTCAACGGTGAAAAAGCGACACCGCTCAAATCGGCGGCTTAGAGACCGCGGGTGAGTGCCCTCCATAAGAAAAAAGATCCTTGTTTATCAAGGGGGAACAGGAAGAATGTTCAAGAACATGAGACTGAGTATCAAGTTGCTGATAGCCTTTCTGGGTGTGGGGATCGTCCCTTTTGCCGTCATGGGCACTGTTTCCATGATCAAAGGGGATCAGGGTCTTGAAAAGGTGGCCTTTGAAGAACTGAAAGCCGATCAGGTGAACAAGAAGGTCCTGATAGAGCAATACTTCAGGGAGAGGAAGGCCAATATGGGAGTCCTCCTGAAAACTGTCGCGGCCCTGCAGCAGGCGGCTTTTGAAAAACTGGGAATGATACAGGATATCAAGAAGACCCAACTGGAGACATTCTTCAAGGATAGACTCGAAGATGTCAGCGTTTTTTCCAAGATGAAGATGGTCGAGGAAGCGGTTTATCGATTTGGAATGATCTTTGTCACGGAAGAGAAAGATCTGAAATCCCCCCTTTATAAGATGCTGCTTTTGAAGTTCGATGACTCCTTCAAGAATTATCGTGACCAGAAAGGCTATCAGGATGTGCTGCTCATAACGAAAGAGGGCGACGTCGTCTATTCGGCAAACAAGGGACCTGATCTTGGGCAGAACCTGCTTTCAGGTTCTCTGAAGGAAAGCCCCATGGCGAGCTGTTTTAAGAAAGGGCTGGAAGGCCCGGCCTTCCAGGATTTTGCTTCCTATTCCGCGGCCGGAAACAAATATACCGGCTTTCTGACAGCCCCGGTCCTGAGTGAAAAGGACCTGCTCGGGGTCCTCGTTTTTGAGCTTTCGCCGGCACCCCTCAATGCTATTGTCCAGCGGCGCGAAGGCATGGGGAGGGCGGGGGAGACATACCTGGTCGGAAAAGAGGGGGATAAGATCGCTTTAAGGAGCGACGCGATTACTGCGGACGACAAAGGCACGGTGCATGATGTTGGAGAGGAGATCACCACACCTTATATGGAAAAGGCCTTTTCAGGCAACAAAGGCCGGGAAGTATATACGGACAGACTCGGCAATCCGATCATGGTGGCCTATGACCCTTTGCATATTGAAGGTGCGGACTGGGTCATGATTTCCAAGATCGATATGGAAGAAGTCATAGCGCCCAAGATCAAGGGAGACAAAAAGGATTATTTTTCGCACTACGCAAAAAAGTACGGCTATCCCGATTTACTGCTGATCCAACCGTCAGGCGAGGTTTTTTACAGCGTGGCCCATGAAGCCGATTATGGTACGAACCTGGTTCAGGGAAAATACGCTTCCTCGGGTCTTGGCAAACTGGTACGAAGGGTGCTTAAGACAAAAGGGTTCGGGATGGCAGACTTCCGACCCTACGCGCCCTCAAAAGGGGAGCCGGCCGCCTTTCTTGCCCAGCCGCTCATTGGTGACGGGAAGGTGGAAGTGGTCGTGGCGGTCAAACTCTCCCCAGAAACCATCAATCGGGTGATGGCCCAACGGGAGGGGAAGGGGGAAAGGGGAGAGGTCTATCTTGTGGGTCCTGACAACCTGATGAGATCCGATTCATACCTTGACGCTGCCACCCATTCGGTCAAAGCCAGTTTTGCCGATCCTGACGGAGGCAGAGTGGACACCGAGGTCAGCAGGGAAGCGCTCGCTGGAAAAACCGGCGTGAAGCGGACGGTCAACTATGAGGGAACTCACGTGCTTTCAGCTTACGATTCCATCAATGTGTTCGGGACCCGCTGGGCCATCATTGCCGATATTGACGAGAGCGAAGCCTTTGAACTGGTGCACGTGTTGAAGTGGTGGGTCGGTGTGATCGGTGTGATCGGGATTGCGGCCATCCTCCTCGTGGGGTTTTTGGTGGGACGTTCCATTTCAAACCCCATTAACCACATATCTGAAGTCCTGATCGAGGGGGCGGAACAGGTGGCCACCGCTTCCTCACAGGTTTCGTTCTCGAGCCAGGCACTTGCCGAAGGAGCGTCCGAGCAGGCGGCGTCTATTCAGGAGACCTCTTCGTCCCTGGAAGAAATGTCGTCCATGACCAAACTGAACGCGGACAATGCGGGCCAGGCGGAGAGCCTGACGGAGGAGTCGGGGAGGGTGATAGACGAGGCGAACATCTCCATGGACGAACTCACCTATGCGATGGAGGACATCTCCAAAGCCAGCGAGAAAACGCGGAAGATCGTAAAAACCATCGACGAGGTGGCGTTTCAGACGAACCTGTTGGCCCTGAATGCGGCGGTGGAGGCAGCCAGGGCGGGAGAAGTGGGTGCCGGGTTTGCGGTCGTGGCCGATGAGGTTCGGAACCTGGCTTTGAGGGCGGCGGATGCGGCAAAAAACACTGCCGACCTGATCGAGGGGACGGTGAGAAAGGTCAAAGAAGGGGCCGAACTCGTTGAAAAAACGAGCGAGATTTTCTCAAAAGTTGCAGAAAAGGCCTCAAAAGTGGGGAGGCTGGTGACGGACATTTCTACAGCCTCCCATGAACAGGCCCAGGGGATCGAGAATGTGACGACCGCTATCAATGAGATGAACCTGGTGGTGCAACAGAACGCAGCCAATGCCGAAGAATCGGCGAGCGCATCCGAGGCAATGAGTGCCCAGTCCGAGCATATGAAGGCGGTGGTCACTGCCCTGATTGCCCTGGTGGGGGGCAGGACGAACAACAATGGAAGATCAATGCAGCCCAAAGAATTGCCCCGCCAAGAGAGGGAATCCCGCACGACTCCTCCAGAAACGTCTCGTGAACAAATTTCCTTCGCGGCCGACGCGGATGATGTTGATCCCGAAAAGATCATACCCATGGATGACGATTTCCAGGATTTCTAAGCGGACCCGTCCGCGTTTGCCCTGCGGCCGTGAACCCCTTTAAGCGGGAGCGTCCCATTGTTACCGTCGATCGCGTGTGTCCCCGGTTTCCGACAGGTCCACGATCTTGAATCCCTCAGGCGTTTTTAAGTCAAAGATCGTCGGGGGGAGGGTGGAGTTGAAGATGGCCTGCCGGATGTGCAGGGTCAGGACTCTCTCTCTTGTTTCACTCGTGAGTTCCACGCTTCGAGCAAAGTCGACGGTCCCCTCTTTATCAAAATCCCCATAAGACAGCCTGATTTTCTTCCCGGGGAAAAAGCAGGCCGTGGGCCTGTGCGTCTTCAGATCGATGGAAAGACGCTGGACCAGCTCTCCGTTCCGATCGAGAAGGTCGATTGTTCCCTCCGCAGGGGAGACAGCCCGGCTATGAGGGGCGACCAGCGGATAACCTCTGATAAATCCCCAGATGGTACTGGGATCCGGCAGGAATGGAAAGTAGCGAAGGAGATCCGAATGACCAGCGGAACCCACGTAGAGCCGTTTATCACGAAAAACAAGAAATTCGAAACGGTTGGTGTTGACGACAAGATGGGCAAGGGGGGTCCCCCAGGGATGGGTAAATTCCATCCTCGTCTCAAAGGGTGAGCGCCTTCCCACGATGGATACCGTCGCCTCCAGTTCGGATTCCCGTGCCGATGATGTCAGTTTTCCAGTGTAGAAGAGGGTGCCGACGCGTTGCTCCTGGGTCGCTATATGGCCCAGGATCGAATCGATTGCTTCAGCAGGGTATGGGGCGGTCGAGGGAATCAAAAGTGGGCGGCGGGCGCAGGCTTGAAGGGTGAGAATCGCCACCAGCCCGAATAGGGGATACAGGCGGCAAGAAAGCGCAGAAAGAAGTCTCATTCATGAAGCCCCAGCTTCTGCTTCACGTCCTCTATCTTTTTCCGGAGCTTGGCTTCGTCGGGGTGTTTGAGGGAAAGGGCTTTGTTGTAACGCTCAAGCGCCGCCCCATACATCCCCTTACGGATGTAAACGTCACCCAGATGTTCGTTGATGGTGGGATCGTCGGGAGTAAGGCTGGCGGCTTTCTCCAGGTATTGAAGCGCCTTGCCATAAAGGCCTTTTCGATAATACGTCCAGCCAAGGCTGTCAATGATGTAGCCGCTGTTGGGCTTGATCTTCAGAGCCTTGTTGATCATAGCCAGGGCTTCATCCAGATAGATGCCCTCTTCGGCATAGGTGTAGCCGATGTAAT
>CAYUCJ010000271.1:0-4960 GCA_964443285.1 uncultured Desulfobacteraceae bacterium
AGCTGGGAGGTATCACCCCTGTCTGGGACCAACTCAAGAATTGCCGGCACCTGGTGATGGTGGCCTGCGGCACATCATACTATGCCGCTTGTGTGGGGCGATATGTTTTCGAAAAACTCACAGACATCGATGTGGAGGTGGAACTGGCTTCGGAATTCCGGTACAGAAAACTGAATTTTCCACCCAACACCTTCATCGTCGCCCTCAGCCAGTCGGGAGAAACGGCTGACACACTGGCTGCCATAAGGGAAGCCAAACGCAAGGGGGCGCGGCTCCTCGGGATTGTCAACGTGGTTGGCAGTTCCATATCACGCGAAACAGAGGCCGGCGTCTATAACCATGCAGGCCCTGAGATCGGGGTCGCTTCCACCAAAATATTCACATCACAGCTCACGATACTCATCTTGATGGCTCTTCTTCTGGGACGGCACCAGAACCTTTCCCTGACCGAAGGAGTGGAGGCCATAAGGGCCCTGCAGGCTCTCCCGGCTCAGATAAAAAAAATACTGTCACAGGCAAATCATATCGAGGCCGTTGCAGAAAAGTACTTCAGGTGCCCAAACTGGCTTTTTCTGGGTCGAAAATTCAATTTTCCCATTGCCATGGAGGGAGCATTGAAGCTCAAAGAGGTTTCCTATATCCATGCGGAGGGATATGCAGCCGGCGAAATGAAACACGGCCCCATTGCATTGATCAGCCCGCAGATGCCGACAGTGGCCATCCTTCCCAAAGATGACATGTATGAGAAGATGATCAGCAATATCCAGGAAATCAAAAGTCGGAGGGGGCCGGTGGTGGCCATCACTACTGAAGGGAACAGGGAGATTTGTGAGATTGCGGATGAGGTCATCGAGATACCGGCTACCCTGGATTTTTTGAATCCTATTTTGGCTGTCGTTCCCTGTCAGTTGCTGGCCTATTACTGCGCCAATCTGCTTTGTTGTGATATCGATAAACCCAGAAATCTTGCAAAGAGTGTGACTGTTGAATAACCGGATTACCGTGAAAGAGGGGGTAAAGGCGCGGTTGCGGCCTGATTGCGGACGAGACAACGGCTTCCAGGGGAGACGGGACAGTGTCTTTCGGATCACCAGAATAGCCGGACGGATCCTGTTTTCTCCCTTCTTTTGTCTGCACGTGGAAGGATCGGAATGTTTGCCGAGAAAGAGTGCCTTTGTCCTCCTGTCAAAGCATCAGCGCTGGGAGGACATCCCGCTCCTGAGCTTTGCCACCACCAGGCCTCTCTACTACGTTGCAAAATACGAACTTTTTCAAAACCCTTTCAGTTACTGGTACCTGACTTCCCTCGGGGGAATTCCCCTGAACCGTAAGCGACCGATCGAGAGCAGGCGGTACCTCAAGGCGGTTATCGAATTCCTCAAGAATGGGGAGGGTGTGGTGGTTTTCCCCGAGGGTACCTATTTCAGGGGAAAAATGGGACCGGGACACGCAGGCATAGTCCGTCTCCTGCTTTCCAGGCTTTCTGTCCCTTTTGTTCCCGTGGGGGTGCGTTACATCGGGAACGGCTTGAGGACCAAAGTCGTCATCCGCTTTGGACAGCCCTTCCACGCGGATAATGAAAGCCGCCACAAGGATTTGCTCGACCACATGATGGGGGAAATAGCCAGGCTCTCTCAGTTGGGTCCGTATACTGAGAAGGGCTGTCAAAGCGAGGAAAAATAGATGATGTCAAGAATGGATGAAGTCTTCAGCAGGATTGATGGATACAGGGATGACGTCATAGATATTCAGACGGAATTGACCTCCAGGCTCGCCCTGGGCCCAAGCAACGGGGGAACGGGTGAGCACCAAAAGACAGCCTATGTGGCGCAACTGCTAAGGGACCTGAAACCTGACTTTCTCGAGGAGGTGAAGGCCCCGGATGAGAGGGCCTTTGAAGGTTATCGACCGAATCTGCTGGCCCGTTGGGGCGATGATCCTAAGGTTCCCACCGTGTGGGTCCTGAGCCATTCGGATATCGTGCCCCCGGGAAATTTTTCACTGTGGGAATCGGATCCTTACAAAGTCCGCGTTGTGGGAGACAGGATCATCGGAAGAGGAGTGGAAGACAATCAACGTGGATTTGTCAGTTCCTATCTGGGACTGAAATCCATCCTTGAATCGGGAGAAACCATTCCACATTCCGTTGGGATCGCGGTTGTGGCGGACGAAGAGACGGGGAGCGCGTTCGGGCTTCAACACGTTTTGACAAAGAGGAAAGACCTGTTCAAGAAAGAAGACCTGATCATTGTTCCGGATGGAGGCAATGAAGAGGGGACCATGATAGAAGTGGCCGAAAAATCCATGTTGTGGCTGAAATGCGTTGTCAGCGGCAAACAATGCCATGCGAGCACGCCCCAAAAGGGAAGAAACAGTCTGGTGGGAGCAGCGGAACTCATAATGACTCTCCAGGACTTGGAAACTCTTTTTCCCATTAAGGATGCTCTTTTCAGCCCACCGCAGTCCACCTTTGCCACCACGAAAATGGAAGCCAATGTGCCCAATATCAATACGATTCCAGGTAAAGACGTCTTCTACCTGGACTGTCGGCTCCTTCCTCGCTACCAAACGGAAGAGGTTCTTTCTTCATGCCGTGAAATGGCCGACAGAATAGAAAACGAGCGAGGCCTCAGCATCGATTGGGAGACCGTGCAGAGGCAGGAAGCACCCCAGCCCACGCCTCCCGATTCCCCTGTCGTGAGGGCCCTGACAAGGGCCATCAAGGAAGTAAGCGGACGGGAGGCGAAACCCATGGGCATAGGAGGCGGGACGGTAGCGGCTTTTTTCAGGAAATGCGGCTTTCCGGCGGCCGTATGGTCCACATCCGCCGATACCGCCCACCAGCCGAATGAATCCTGTGACATCTCGGATATATTGCGTGATGCCAAGGTCTTTGCCTCGGTCTATTTGAACGGTTAATAAAGGCCGTATTTCTTCACTTTGAGCCCCAAAGTTTTTCGATTGATTCCGAGAATATTTGCAGCCATGGTTTTTCTGCCTCTGGTGCGGCGCAGGACAAAGCGGATGTATTTCTTTTCCAGTTGTTCAAGTGAAAAGAGCTCTTCTGAAAACATCTGGAACTCCCCCTGCCTCTGCGTGATAAAAGAGGGCAGGTCACGCGCCCGTATCACGTCCGTGTCTTCCAGGATCAGTATCCTTTCAATGATGTGCGCAAGCTCTCGCACGTTGCCGGGCCAAGCATAGTCTCTTAGGATCTCCATGGCTTCGGGGGACACTTCCGGAACCGGTTTCTTGAGCTTTGAGGCGAAGATCTCTAGGAAATGATTCATCAGGAGGGGAATGTCATCCCGCCTATTCCTCAGCGGGGGGAGGTGAATGGGTACCACACTCAAACGGTAGTAAAGATCCTCACGAAAGTCACCGTCGCGGACCGACTCCTCGATGTTTCTGTTCGAAGCAGAGATGATCCTGATATCGAGTTTGATCTTCTCTTGATCACCGACTTTCATGAATTCCCTCTCCTGAATGACCCGGAGGAGTTTGGCCTGGATCTTGAGGCTCAGATTGCCTATTTCATCAAAAAAAAATGTCCCGTGATTCGCCAGTTCAAAGAACCCGTGCTTTGTCTGCAGTGCCCCCGTAAAGGAGCCCTTGACATGTCCGAACAGCTCACTTTCAAGCAGAGTTTCCACCAGAGAAGAGCAGTCGACGGCCACGAATTCCCTTAGCTTGCGATTGCTATTGGCGTGGATGGCCCGGGCGACCAGTTCCTTTCCGGTCCCGCTTTCACCTGTGACCAGCACCGTGCTGTCGGTGGATGCCACCTTGAGTATCTTTTCAAAAATCGCCTTCATCGGTCTGCTCCGACCAATGATCAGGTTGTCCTCGGAATCAATCTGCAATCCGCCGGGATCCGTCTGTTCGCCCGGAGAAGTGGTCTTGGGGGGCTTCAGTTTTTCCAGAGCCACATCCAGTTCATCGAGACGGAAGGGTTTGACGAGATAGTCCAGGGCTCCCAGTTTGATGCAGTGAACAGCGGAATCTATGGTGGGATAACCGGTGATCATGATGACTGCTGTATCGGGTGAACCCGCACGTATCTCCTTCAGGACGTTGATGCCATCCATGTCCGGCAGGCGTATGTCAAGGAGGACGAGATCGAAGGGCTGGTGAGCCAGCAGGTCAATAGCTTCCTGACCCTTAGACGCGAGTCTGGCAGATATGCCCCTGTTCTGAAGTGCACGCTGAATACCGTTCCTTACGGCAGGCTCATCGTCCACAACCATTACGTGCACGGGTTCGGCTGGTTTATGGGTTTTCGTCATTTCGTTTCCGCGATCATTGGAAGACGGATCCTGAAGCTGCTGCCCTGACCCGGAAGACTCTCCACCTCAATGGTACCGTTGTGGGCCTCAACCACACTTTTTACGATGGCCAGTCCCAGACCCGTTCCAATGACTTTTCTCGTTCTGGGGTCTTTGATCCTGTAAAATTTGTCAAATATCTTAGGGAGTTCCTCTTCGGGGATGCCTACGCCCGTGTCTTTCACCTCGATTTCCACGAACTCACCCAGTCCCCTGGCCGTCACGGCCACTTCACCGCCCTCAGGGGAATAATTGATGGCGTTGCTAACCAGATTGTTGATCACCTCCTCGATATTTTTCGGGTCGGCCTGAACTTCCTTGAGATCGCGACCCGCGTATGTAATGACAATGCCACAATTCCTTGCGGCGGCCTCCGACAGCTTCACTGTTTCCTCAATAACCTTGCCGATGTCGGTGGGTACGCGATGCTGGACATATTTCTCCGCCTCGATTTTCGCAATATCCAGCAGGTCGTTGATGAGTTCGAGCAGGGCATCAATCTTGTTTATTCCTCTCCTGATGTAGTCCGCCTGTTTTTCGTTCAGTTGGCCTGTCAACCCCTCGATAAGCACATTCTGGAGCTGCCTGATGGAGACCAAAGGGCTTCGAAGTTCATGGGCCACCATGTTGACGAA
>CAYUCJ010000272.1:0-4958 GCA_964443285.1 uncultured Desulfobacteraceae bacterium
AACTCCGGCGGTGTGACAATCGATACTGAAAAACCACAGTTATCCAAGCGCTTCGAAATCGAACCAAGGGATTTCATCCGTGCCGGAGAGGCCTCTCTCCAGGTGCAAAGGATTCTGAGAAATATCGGCTTTGAGGCGGATCTCATCCGTCGTGCTTCCGTCTGCGCCTATGAGGCTGAGATGAATGTGGTCATGTACGGCGGAAAAGGGGAGATGGTGCTTCAAGTCAACACGGACGAAATCGTCCTCCAGGTTAGTGATGACGGGCAGGGGATCGAGGACATTGAGACTGCCTTCAGAGAGGGGTTTTCAACCGCCCTCCCGGAATTCAGGGAGATGGGATTTGGGGCGGGAATGGGTCTTCCCAACATCAGGAAGAACGCCGATTTATTGGATGTTCGATCGGATCCGGGAAAGGGAACTCGATTGAAAATCTATTTTCGCCTATCCGAAGGAGCCTAGTGGAGAGCTCGCCTCAACATAAGGAGCACACGCCGCATATTGAGATCGATGCAGAGTTCTGTAACGGGTGTGTCCTTTGCATGAAGGCCTGTCCTACCAAGGCCATACGGGTGCGGGATGCTCGTATAGCTGAAGTTGCGGGGGTATGTGTCGATTGCGGGGAGTGTATTCGCGTGTGCCCGAAGGGGGCGATCCGTTTCGTGGCGAGTGAAGAGGAAGAAACGGGCGGATCGGGCTATTCCGTCGTCGCTGCCTCCACCGTTCTCTATTCTCAGTTCGGTGAGGATGTGACGCCGAACGATATTCTCCTTGGCCTGAAGCGAATGGGTTTTTCCTATGTGCACGATGAATCCTATACCAACGAGATGTTCAACGTGGCCATCGAGCTCTATATTGAAGAAAACAGGAAAAGGGAAGATGCGCCATGGCCCCTCATTTCCCCCGTCTGCCCCGTGGTAACGAAGCTCATCGCCTGTCGGTTCCCCGAGCTTCTAAGGCATATTCCTCCTCTGGCTCCCCCCAGAGAAATCGTTGCAATGGAAGTGAAAAAGCGGTTGGCTGCCAAGCACGGTTGTGATGAATCGGAAATAAGGATGGTGCATATCGCGCCCTGTCCTGCAAAAATCATCAGCATCAAGGAGCCTTTTTTTCAAAAGCGTTCGCATATAGACGCCGCCATAGGGATTTCCGGGATCTATGGCGAACTCAAGAAAAACATAGCGGAAGTGGAAGATGACCAGGTGCTGCATCACTCGGGCGGCGTGGGTCTGGGATGGGGAATGACTGGGGGGGAGATATCAGGCATGCATTTGAATTGCCTCGCCGTCTCAGGACTCCAGGATACCATCGAATACCTTGAAAAAATTGAGATGGGGATGCTCCCCGGCATTGACTATGTAGAGTTCAGAGTATGCAGTGAAGGTTGCGTCGGAGGTCTTTTCACGGTTGCGGACAAGTATCAGGCCAAACATCTGGTTCGCCACCTGGTAAGGATGTACGGGGTGGAAAAACGTGTTAAATACGGCCATGTCAAGAAGCTATACGAGAAGGGATGGTTTTTTACCGATAAGCTGAATGACACTCAGGAGAAGACGCTTTCAAACCAGGACCTATCTGCCCGAATCAAAAGGCAAAAACGTGTCGAAGAGCTGCTGCGCCGCCTCCCAAGAAAGGAGTGCGGAATGTGCGGCTCTCCGGATTGCGAAACATTTGCCGAAGATGTGACCGACCGGATGGCGTGCCTGGAAAGTTGTATGTTCTTCAATGGAAAAGGCTAGGGGGTGCCTATCCACAAATGGATTTTGGGCACTGACGCGTTTCCAATCCAGAAATAGGATATTTTTTACAAGATCAAGGAAATCAAAAGATTAGGAGGAGACGTACATATGGTACGTCGCACAAGTAATCTCGCAGATTGACGCGGCCTGTCCTGCCATGGCTTTAGCGAAGGCGGAAGATTGTGAAAAAGGCCCGTTTATGGATGGAAACTAGGGGGTGACGGTGAAATTAAAAGAGATCATTGAGAAATTGCCTTTGAAGGTTGTCGCGGGAAAGGAAGCTCTCGATCGTGAAATATCCGGTGGATACTGCGGTGATCTGCTGAGTGATGTGATGGCCAATGCCGAAAAGGGGGCCGCATGGCTGACGGTCCAGGGACACCAGAATATTGTGGCGGTAGCCTTGCTCCGGGAACTGGGCGCTATTATCCTCGTGAACGGACATCAACCGGATGAGGGGACCGTAGTAAAAGCGGATGAGGAAGGCGTTTGTGTCCTGACCACCCCGTTGACGGGGTACCGGCTTGCCGGGGAGCTCTTTGAGTGCGGGCTGATTTAGTGTCGAGAGGTTCGCGGTTGAACGCAGCTGATGAGAACCTATAAGGCCGATCTGCACATCCATTCCTGCCTTTCGCCCTGCGCGGATCTTGATATGAGCCCCAAGAGGATCGCGGAGAAGAGCAAGGCCGAAGGACTGGATATCATCGCGTTGTGTGATCACAACTCGGCGGAAAATGTTGAAGCCGCCGTCCGTGCAGGGAAGGTTTGCGGCGTTCATGTCCTTCCGGGAATGGAGATCAACTCGCGGGAGGAAGTTCATGTTCTGGCCATTTTCGACCGGCCGGACCAGGCCCTGGCCATGCAGGAGGTCATTTACCAGGGTTTGAAAGGCGTCAACAGACCGGAATTCTTTGGAGACCAGGTCGTGGTCAATGGCCTGGACGAGGTGGAGGGATTCAACGATCGTTTGCTGATCGGGGCTGTTGCACTCGGGCTGGAGGAAATCGTCAGGAAGATCCATGCGCTGGATGGGCTGTGCCTGGCTTCCCACGTGGACAGGCCAAGTTACAGCATCATGAGCCAATTGGGATTCGTTCCACCGGAGCTGAAGCTGGACGGACTTGAAGTCTCCGACCCGGAATGGGCCGGATCAGGAGGAAAAGATATTCTGGACAACGTGGGGTTGCCCTTGCTGACTTCCTCGGATGCCCATTTTCTTGCGGATGTGGGGGGTCGCTTTTCGCGATTCAGGATGGCTTCCGCGAGCACCGGGGAAATCAGATTGGCCCTCCAAGGTAAATCAGGCAGGGCAGTGGAGATATGATTGAGAGAGCTCTCGCTCCATATCCTGGATATTATCGAGAATGGGCTGGATGCGGGTGCGACGTCTATCCGTATTTTCATTTCTGAAAGCAGGGCGGAAGATCTGTTCAGGATTACCATAGAGGATAACGGCCGGGGCATTCCCTCTGAAGACCTTGAAAAGGTGATGGACCCGTTCTTCACGACGCGGGAGACGCGAAGGGTGGGTCTGGGGTTGTCCCTCTTCCGCGAGACGAGCAGGCGATGTGGCGGAACCTTCAAATTGACATCCCGTGAGGGCAGGGGGACCCTAGTGGAGGCCACCTTCGGACGGGGTCACATCGACCTCCCCCCCATGGGTGATATTGCCGGATGCATTAGCACGATTCTCATGGGGTATCCCCGGGTGGATCTGCTCTATGATCATGAGGTTGACGGAGAAAAGTTCACGTTTGATACGAGAGAGATCAAGGAAGGTCTCGAAGAGGTACCCATTAACAACCCCAAGGTGCTCATGCATCTCACTCAGATGATTCGACAATCAGAGGAGGCTTTAAAGGAGAGCGCGTCTTCCGCCTCCAAATCACCGGGCCCTCACTGAAGAGGCCCGGTTGTAATCTGTAACCGGTCAAATATACGGAGGAAACGGAATGCCTAAGCTGACCATTGACGATCTCAAAAAGATCAAGGAAAGAGTAAAGAAAGACACCGCTCTCAGGGAAGGGGGCTCAACGGTCAAGATCACCGTGCACATGGGTACGTGCGGGATTGCCGCCGGTGCCCGGGAGGTCATGAATGCACTTCTCCAGGAAATGAGCGAAACCGACCGGGAGGACGTAAGGGTCGTCACATCAGGGTGCATGGGTATGTGCAGCAGTGAGCCGAATGTTACAGTGGAAATGCAGGGACAGGAGCCGGTCATTTATCAGCGTATGGATTCGAAAAAGATGCGTCAGGTGTTTAAACGACACGTCCTGTTGGGCGAGGTCCAGACGGATTTTGCACTGGCCAGAATGCAATAGAACCCAAGAAGACGGAAAAGATATGATCTAAGGAGGTCATTCAATGAAGACATTTAGAACCCACCTGCTTCTTTGCGGCGGAACGGCGTGTCATGCGTCAGGCAGTGTGGAGGTGAAAGAAACACTCGAAAAAGAGATTGATGTCAGGGGATTGGACAGGGAAGTCCGGGTGATTGAGACCGGGTGTAACGGTTTTTGTGCCCAGGGCCCTGTGCTCGTTGTCCAGCCTGATGCGATTTTCTACCAGAGGGTGTCAGCAGGGGATGTTCCGGAGATTGTTGAAGAGCATCTTCTCAAAGGGAGACCGGTCAGACGGCTCTTCTATGTGGAACCGGCTTCTTTTGAGACGATTCCAGGGCTGGGAGAGATCCCGTTTTTTTCCAAACAGCTCCTGAGAGTCCTGAGAAACCGCGGCATACTGGACCCGGAGGTGATCGATGAATACATCGCCCGGGACGGCTACCAGGGAGCTGCCAAGGCCCTCCTGGAAATGACCCCGGAAGAAATTGTTGGAGAGATGAAGAAATCCGGGCTCAGGGGACGCGGAGGCGCAGGGTTCCCGACGGGTTTGAAATGGGACTTTGCCAGTCGTTCGAAGAGCGATGTCAAGTATGTGCTCTGCAACGCCGATGAGGGCGATCCAGGCGCTTTCATGGATAGAAGTGTCCTGGAGGCCGACCCACACGCTGTTCTGGAGGGTATGATCATCGCAGCCAGGGCCATCGGGGCACACCAGGGGTACCTTTATTGCCGGGCGGAATATCCCCTTGCCTTGCGCAGGCTGGATGTCGCCATCAAGCAGGCGAGAGAATACGGCCTTCTGGGAGAGGACATCCTGGGGAGCGGCTTTGATTTCGACCTGGAGGTGTACCAGGGTGCCGGAGCTTTTGTCTGC
>CAYUCJ010000273.1:0-4946 GCA_964443285.1 uncultured Desulfobacteraceae bacterium
CCTTTCAGGATCCGGTGCATACGGTATCCTGGCCTCCATCATCAACGATCCGGCCATCGGGCCTGACAGCTACACAGGGTATCTGGTTTCAACGCTGCAAGGATCAACCGAAACGACGTTCTATGTGCTGGCGGTCTATTTCGGCGCCGTGCAGGTGCGACGCATTCGCCATACCCTTGCGGCGGCATTGACGGCTGATGCGGCAGGGGTGATGTTCGCGGTACTGGCGTGCTCGTTTTTTTTCAGATAGACTCCATCCACTCCTTCGATCCTCCTCAAAAATCGACCATCGAATCGGTTGACAACTTGAAGACAATGGTTAATTTCATACTGAAACAGTATGAAAAAGGGTCTCAAGACCCATATGAATATGGAAAGGGGGTGTCGTTATGACGATGGCAATTACGAGAACGAGACGACCCTCTTGGATGACACCTTTTGGAAGGGAAAGTTTCGGCGACATATTCTTTGATCGACTCTGGCCTGAATGGCAGAGGGACATGGGTGAGGAATGGACGCCGACTGCTGATCTGGCTGAAAAAGATGGTGCTTATCATCTTACAGCAGAAGTTCCCGGGCTCAAAAAGGAAGACATAACCGTTGCTGTAGAAAACGGCTACGTGACCGTGAAAGGAAAGAAAGAGGATCACCGGGAAGAGAAGGGTGAAGAATACTTTCTAAAGGAGACCAGATCGGGGTCTTTCTGCAGGAGTTTCAGGTTGCCTTCCGAGGTGGACACGGAACACATTGATGCGACTTATAAAGACGGCGTACTCAAGGTAGTCTTGCCCCACAAGGAAGAATCCAAGGGAAAAAACATAGAGATTCACTAGAGGAAAACCGCTGATTGAAACGAGGGAGGGGTTGGAAAACCTACCCCTCCTTCGTTGTCTTGACCCATGGACTTGCGCTGGCGGGCCTTGAGCGGTTTTCCTTGACGATCATTAAGATTTCTCCTATTCTCAACCCCTTATGCGCCATGGCGAGAAATGTAAATAGAGGTGGGAGATGACTGAGCAGCCGATGGAACAAGACACACGGAATGCGTATGTTAAGAAGAACACGATGTATCTCATATCATTTATCTGTCTCGCACTCGGATTTTTCATGGGGGTGGTTTACACCGCCTACAAATCGGGTTCCGGTGGGCAGATTCCCGGAGCCACACCCCAGCAAGCCCGGCAGGAGGAAACTCAGGCGCAGGGTCCCACTGAAGATCAGGCCGGGGAGATGCTTGCGCTCGAAAAGGAAGCGGGAAACAATCCCGATAACGCTGAGGCGTGGGTCCGCTTGGGAAACCTCTATTTTGATACCAACAATTACGAGAAGGCCATTCGGGCCTACAACAAATCCCTTGTCCTGAAACCAAACAATGCCGACGTATTGACCGATCTCGGAGTGATGTACCGCAGGGCCGGAAAACCTCATGAAGCGGTCAAGGCATTCCAGGCGGCGGTCAGGATCGATCCTGAACACGAGATCGCCCGATTTAATATGGGTATTGTGCTGCTGCACGATTTGAAAGATCGGGAGGGTGCACTCCGGGCATGGGAGGAACTTGTCCGGATGAACCCTTCCGCCAAGGCCCCCAATGGACAACCTCTGAAGGACTATATCAAGCGCCTTAAAGAATTGCCGAACTCCTGATCCACCTTTCTCAGACCGCACTGCACAGGAACATCTCCCACCTTTTTGGTCCTGCATCATTGCACATCTTCATCCGGAAAATTCTTCATAACGTTCAATTGATCTTAAGTTTTATCCAATAGAGTCCGATATTGTAAATGTAAATGAATATTCGCCGAACAAACCTGTCAGCTCATGGCAGCGGGAGCGGTCGAAGCCAAAGCGCCTTCCGCTCTCTCAGGAAATTTGTGGCGGGGACAGCTTCCGCGGAAACAATGTGGTGACGGCGTTCAGGTATACGCCGGAAAGGAGCGGATCGTGCAGATCGTTTGCCCAAGTTGCAATGAGACCTACCGTGTCCCGACAAACCGAATCCCTCTTGGGAAAAAGGGGACAGCCACGTGTAAGAAATGTGGGCATAGAATGATCATTCATGGGGAAGAGGGGATCCGGGAAAACGGTTGGCCGGCAGCAGAGGTCCCTTCCTCTATTCCTTCTGGGGCAGATCCGGAAATACAAATCCCTTCTGTTCCCGCCGATGGATTCGTCGAATCAGCCCTGGTGCGCGAATTCCCGGAGTTGAATGAATTGGCACGGGAAAAATATGAACTGGGGAGTGTCTTTCCCGAAGACAAGAAGGGCGGATTCAAGGGGCGCAGGAACAGGGAAGCGGCAAAAATCCTCAAATCCATTCATGTCCCTCTGGAAAAAATGCTGGAGGACGGTGAAACAGTGAGGAAAATCTGCTGGGGGACCGCGTATTATCCTGTGGAAGTCTTTTTCGGAAATGGCCTTCTGACCATGCTGTACAATCGCTATGCCATTGCGGCCACCGACCGCAGGCTTGTTTTCATAAATGTCAATTATCGATTGAGGGAACCGACCCACTATTTTTTTCAATTGCCTTTTCAGGACATCAAGAAGGTCAAGCGAGGACTATTCGGTGGGAGCCTCACTTTTTACAGGCTGAAGGGAAAACGACGTCATTTCACAGGCATCAAGTCCTGGCTTTCCAGAGGTTTCGCGCAATATGTCTCCGAAAAGGTAGGAAGCGAAATCCCCGGCAAATCCAAGAGAGGACAACCTGAAGAATTGTGTCCTTCCTGCTTTGTCCCGCTGGAAAAAGGTCTTGTTCGCTGCACCCATTGCTGGGCAGGCTTCAAACGTCCCCAAAAGGCCCTTGTGAGGTCACTCCTGCTGCCGGGCCTTGGGGATTTCTATCTGGGGCACAGGTTCCTCGGTATTCTGGAAATGACCGGATCTGCCTTCGTTTGGTTCGCGGCTGTGGTCTTGCTGCTGACAGGTACTCCTGGGAACATGGTGCTCTCGGGTGCGCTCCTCCTGTGGGTGAACGGATCAGACGGGTTGTTCACCTATTACATGGCCAAGAAAGGGTACATGCTGGATCACAAAAAAGAAAACGCCCGGGCCACTGAAGATCCGAAGAACCCTTTTGAAACACAGACCGGGATTGTTGTGGAAGGCGCGTAGCCGGGGAGGCAGGAGTGAGAAAAGAGCCCCGGAGACTCCGGAATCCGGTGAGCCTACATTTCTTCAGTAATCTTTTGAACAGATTCGACCACCTCTTGCATGATTTCGGCGACATCATCCTCTTGAATGCCCAGTCTAATCATGGCCTCTGGATCGAGATCGTATTGCAGCCCGTCAAGGCCTGCTCCCATCCCACTCATCATGGCGATGGCATCGGCCATATGAACAACGAATGCCAGGAGACTCCCTCCCGATTCAGCGGGTTTGTGGTGGTACCTGACGGCCGTCCTGAGGGGTTTAGGGACGTTCCAGGATTTGCAGAGTTCACCGACCAGTTCGGCGTGATCAAACCCAAGGATACGCTTCTCGGCGCTCGTGAAATTTTCAATGCCGCCTTCAATGACCGCATTGAAAGACTCTAGTCTCTCAAAAATATAGGGATCCAGAGCCAACTTTCCGGCGTCATGAATCAGGCCGGCAACAAAGGCGTCATTGGCGAGGGCGGGTTTTTTCCTTGTGGAGATAATTCTCGAGGCAAAGGCGACGCCGAGGGAATGGAGCCACAGATCCCCGGAAGCCATTCCATAGCCCTCAAGTTTTCCTGAGAGAAGGTCCGAAGTTCCAGCCACGATAATGATTTCCGTTATGTTTTTCACGCCAAGGACAGTCGAAGCATGCTGAAGGGACGATATCTTACCCATCATACCATAGAAAGGGGAGTTAGCCATCCGGAGGATCCTGGCGGCTATGGCCTGATCGGTCTGTAGAACCTTGGCCAGTTTATCGAAGCTGGAAAGGGGGTCCTTCAAGATTTCTTGAGCCTTGAGAATGGTTTGGGGCATGGGGGGAAGATCTCGAACCGTTGTCAGTATCCTGTTCTTCAGCCTGTCACCCGCAGGCTTTTCCGGGCTGAGAGGTTCGGTCTCCCAAACGGTTTCCCCACCACCCTCGTGTTTAAAGTTGAGGGTTATGAATTCTTTGCAATTAGGGCAGGGCAGCGTCACCTTCTCCGCATCGGGGAGGCCGTGTTCATTCAAATCATAAACCTTATGGCAATGTGGGCATTCGATGTTCATCCGGATCTTCTGCTTCCACCGACTCTAAATAATCTTTATTTTTCCCGCGTCTATGTCCAGAATAATAGAGCGGACCTTGGTGCCGCCTGTCTTGTCGATCTTGATTGTAAGGTCTGCCCCGTCCAGGGCATCCCGGACCGCGGCAACCATCTTTCGGCCGGAATCGAGCGAGGTTTCATTGTTGAGAAGGCCGGCGCCACCCGCGATGGCCACTGAGAAGGGAGAGGTTGCCCCTTCTTCTTGAAACGCTTTAATAATGAAGGGGACAGCGGTATTTGCATACATTATGGGATTCCTGGACACTATTCCCGACGAACGGGGTGCAAGCGCATGGATGCCCGCGCCGATCCTGTGGGAGGGGCTGTACAGCATGATCCCGACACCGGAACCGATATGATCGATTACCAGCCTTCCTGATCGGGCCACTGCATATTGAAGGAGCTTGATTTTCTTTTCAGCCATAAACTGCTTGAGATCTTAGGGAGAAAACAGGTATACTGATCTGCACAGTTGATGGGCAGGTTATGGAAAAGGCTACTGCTTGTCAAGCAGAATTGCCAGGGGCCATTTGCCTTACAAGCCCGGCTGCAGGGCCTTTTTACATTTCCTTTGGCACTTGTTCATTTCCGGTGTCGCCGGCTTGGGAAAGGACGGAGAAATGGTAGGAAAGCGAATCGATGCGGAAACAAAACAAAAGATCCTGGTGGCCGGTGCCACCGGGCTGTCCATGAGAAAAATCGCGGAGCGTTTTGG
>CAYUCJ010000274.1:0-4945 GCA_964443285.1 uncultured Desulfobacteraceae bacterium
GATGGGTCTCTACAAGACCTACAAGGTGAATCCCATGGGCGGATGTCTGCCCATGATTATACAGATCCCCGTTTTCTTCGCCCTTTATCGAATCCTGGGCGATTCCATTGAATTGAGACATGCACCCTTCATGTTATGGATCAATGACCTCTCGGCGCCCGACCGACTTTTTCATTTAGGCTTCAAAATCCCATTTATGTCTCCACCCTACGGCATCCCGGTGCTGACCCTGCTGATGGGCGCGTCCATGTTTATTCAGCAAAAAATGACTCCCACCCCGGGGGATCCTTCTCAGGCGAAGCTCATGATGTTTCTGCCCATTATTTTCACCGTCATGTTTATCAATTTCCCGTCAGGTCTCGTACTCTACTGGCTGGTCAACAACATCCTATCCATCGGCCAACAGTACCGGATCCACAAAGGGGTGTAGTCACCGGAGGGAAAAACCATGTCATCTTATGAATTCGAAGCAAAAACAACCGAAGAAGCCATTGATGCAGCCTGCAAAGAACTGAAGGCATCCAAAGATGAAATGAGCATTGAAGTCCTGGAGCCAGGCTCAGCCGGCATCTTCGGACTCGTCGGCGGCCGAAAGGCAAAAATCAGAGTCTCCCTCTCCAATGACGAAATCACAGAAAAAACCACTCTTCAAAAACCCGATGAAAACGATGTGGCCGTCGCGAAAGAGGCCCTCGAGAAACTTCTGGGCCTGATTTCCATTGATGCCACCGTAACGGCTGCTCAATCCAACGGAAGGATTGCCCTGAACATCGAGGGGGATACTTCCGGAATCCTCATAGGAAGAAGGGGCAGGACCCTGGACGCGTTGCAGTATATCGTAAACAAGATAGCGAACAAGGCCCTCCAGAAACACCTGCAGATTCTCGTCGATTCGGAAAACTACCGTCAGAGGCGTGGTGAAACACTGTCCCAGATGGCCCTGAAAATGGGGGATAAAGCCAAGAAAACCAAAAAACCTGTTGCGACCAATCTGCTCAATCCACACGATCGCAGGACCGTTCACCTGGCCCTGAGAGACGACCGGGAGATCGACACAAGGAGCCGGGGCGAGGGCATCCTGAAAAAGGTGGTCATCATTCCCAAGAGGCAAAGCACCTGAAACCAGGCTTCCCGGCTCCCGTGTTTCTACCTCGCGGCGGTGGGTTTTGACGGGTCTTGTATGCTGATATGATGACCTCCAACGACGACACCATCGCCGCTATCGCAACTCCTGTGGGCCAGGCCGGCATCGGCATCATCCGCGTCAGCGGCCCGGATTCCTTTTCCATCGCCCGCAAGATATTCAGGCCTGGAAGACCTCTGTCTGAACTGCAAAGTCACCGACTTTACCTCGGACACATCCTTGACCCGAAATCCGGTGCCACGGTCGACGAGGTTCTCTTTGCCCGCATGAAGGCACCCCACACCTACACCCGTGAAGACATTATCGAAATCCAGTCTCACAGCGGACATGTACTCCTATCCAAAATCCTCCGGATATTGATGCAGCAGGGGGTACGCCTGGCGATGCCCGGAGAATTCACATTCAGGGCCTTTGTCAATGGACGGATCGACTTGACGCAGGCGGAGGCGATCGTCGATATCATCAACGCCAAATCGGAACGCGGCCTCCAACTCTCCTCAGAACAGATCAGAGGGTCCCTCAAAAGGGACGTCCTGAAGGTGCGAGAAAAGGCCGTGGATGTCCTAGCCCATGTGGAGGTGTCCATCGACTTTCCCGAGGAAGGGCAGGAGATTCTCTCGAGCGAGGAAGGGGTTTTCCACATCAAGGAATACTTGACGGATCCCCTGAAGGACTTGATCGATGCGCATGCCGGCCGACAGATCTGGGTGGACGGTGTCAACACGGTCATCATTGGTCGTGTCAACGTCGGGAAATCAAGTATTCTCAACCGTCTTCTCGAAGAGCAAAGGGCCATTGTCACTGCGATTCCCGGGACCACTCGGGACATTATTGAATCGACGCTGACCATCAAAGGGGTCCCCCTGAGGCTGATGGATACAGCGGGCCTGAGGGATGTCTCCGACCAGGTGGAAAAGATTGGCATTCAGCTCGCACGGGAAAAACTGGAAACCGCCGATCTCATTCTCATCGTCGTTGATCAAAGCGAACCCCTGGAAAAGGCGGACCATGAGATCCTTGATCGATGCCTTGGCCGCAAAGCCCTCGTGGTCCTCAACAAAGCCGACTTGCCGGGCCGGCTGTCGTCAGGCGGCAGGGAAAAAATATCCGCTGGATTCGAATCCCTTTACATCTCTGCGCTCACCGGTGAGGGGTTCGATCAACTCAGGCAAACCATTGTGGATAGGGTGCTGACGGGAGACCAGGACCTTGAGATATCCCGAGCGGCACCCAACCTGCGCCAGAAACAGGCTCTGGAACAGGCGCGATTCTGTTTCATCAGTGGTGCCGACGCCATTCGGAACGGCCTGCCCATGGAAATAGTGGCCCTGGAACTCAAGAGCGGCCTGGACTTCCTGGGGCAGATCACAGGAGAGACCACCCCGGACGACGTCCTGGAAAGCATCTTCAGCCAGTTCTGCCTGGGGAAGTAAGGGATGCCGTGAAAACCGATTGTCAGGCACATAGAAAATCAATGGAGCTTCTCGGCCTGAAGATGCGGCTCAATCAGGGCATTTCCGACCCCGAGGAAAAGGAAGCGCTTGAAGAAAGGATCCGGGAGCTGGAGAAAGAACTCCAAATGGACTAAAACTCTTTTTCGGTGTCAAGGAGAAGTGTGACCGGGCCGTCATTCACCAGGTGTACCTCCATCATCTCCTGAAACCGGCCTGTGGCTACGGTAAGCCCCGTATCCCGCACCACCGAAATGAAGCGCTCATACAACGCCCGGGCATGATCAGGGGGCGCCGCCCGAACGAAAGAGGGCCTCCGCCCCTTCCGGCAGTCTGCCCACAGGGTAAACTGTGACACCACCAGGACGGCTCCCCCTATGTCCATCAGGGACCGATTCATCTGGCCCTGTTCGTCGGAAAAAATTCGCAGGTGGGCCACCTTGGAGGCCAGGTAATCGCACTCTGTCTTCGTGTCCTCCCTTCCCACCCCGAGAAAAACCAGAAGTCCCCATTCGATAGCGCCTACGGGTTTGCCCTTGACTTCGACCCTTGCCTCTCTTACCCTCTGTATGACAGCACGCATTTATTGAAAACTCCCCGAGCCAGTTTCAAAACGTTCAATTTTGTTCGAGGTCAAGTCCAAGATCCCGGACTTTGAGCGGGGAAAGGCGAAAATTTTAACCAAAGGAATATATTGAATATTTCGAGGATTAAAATTCGAGCCTAATGCGGAGATCGGGCAAAAGAGGACGTTTTGAAATTGGCTCTCCCCATATGGTCAGGTTAGTCGAGGTTAATATCCGCCTGATGTCCAAGTCTCTTGTTCTCATCAACCCCTGGATCTATGATTTTGCGGCCTACGACCTCTGGTCCAAACCCCTGGGGCTTCTCTATCTCGCGGGCTTCCTGAGAAAATGCGGGTTCACGGTGCACGTGGTCGACTGCATGGACGCCCATTTCCCCGGTCTAAGGAGCGATCCCGCCTTCAAAACTCCTGCGAGACGTGCTTTTGGGACCGGAAAATTCTTTCGACAAAAGGCTTCAAAACCGCCGCAGTTGAGCTTTGTCGAGAGGCCCTACAGCCGATATGGAATTCCGGAGCATTTGTTTGAAGAGGGTCTGAAACAAATACCGGAGCCTGCGGCCTTCCTCGTCACCTCCCTGATGACTTACTGGTATCCCGGCGTGCAGAAGACCATTTGCGTGATCAGGCGAATGCACCCTGGCGTCCCCGTCATTCTCGGTGGAATCTATGCCCGCCTCTGTCCGGAACATGCGACCCGTCACTCAGGGGCAGCAACAGTCTCGGCGGCATACGATCCCGGCTCTGTTCTGGAGGTACTGGAAAAGCTCTCCATTCTTGCCCCGACAAACCCGGGAAACTCCGGCCCTCTACCCTATCCGGCCTTTGACCTCCTGGGCGGCATGGATTATGTGTGTCTGATGACCTCCACAGGTTGCCCCTACCGGTGCCGCTATTGTGCAAGTTCTTATTTGAGGCCCACCATGACACGCCGGGATCCACTGGAAGTCGTTGAAGAAATCCTGCACTGGCACAACCATTTCGGGATCAGGGACTTTGCTTTTTATGACGACGCCTTACTCATATCCTCCCGGACCCATATGGGACAGATTCTTGAAAAAACCATTCAAGAACGCCTGCCTCTCCGGTTTCATTCGCCTAATGCCCTCCATGTAAGGGAAATAACCTCCGGGACAGCCCGTCTTCTGAAACGAAGCGGTTTCCGTACGATTCGACTGGGGCTGGAAACTTCAGATTTCCACCTCCACAAAACCCTGGACAAGAAGGTTTCCAAGGGGGATTTTGAAGAGGCTGTCCAAAACCTCTTTGAAGCCGGCTTCAGGGGCAATGAGATCGGGGCCTACATCCTTGCCGGATTGCCCGGGCAGACTGTGGGTTCGGTCATGGAAACCGTTGACCTGGTTACCGGGACCGGGGCGACGCCCTATCTGGCTGAATATTCCCCCATCCCCCACACCGGACTCTGGGAGGAGGCGGTCAGGGCCTCTTCACTTGACCTTGCCTCCGAACCCCTTTTTCACAACAACACCCTCCTGCCGTGCTGGGGCCCGGAAGAGAAAAAAGCCTTTTCCCAGCTCAAGAAATACGTCAACGACATCAGGCGCAAAGCCGCACCATAATAAAATCCGATGCCGCTCGTGTCCGTTTCTGACGGGAAAGTTGCTGTGGCTTCTAACGAAGTCCCTTTATTCAATAGAGCTCAGGAGGGGCCTGAGGGTCTTTTTCGAACCCTGTTGATAATGCTGGCCGCGTAACCCGCGCCGAATCCATTGTCGATGTTGACCACCGTAACGCCCGTTGCGCAGC
>CAYUCJ010000275.1:0-4880 GCA_964443285.1 uncultured Desulfobacteraceae bacterium
GACTCAAAAAGGCCCTTGATTTTCTGGATGAGATTATTGAATTGATCCGATCATCATCTGATCCCAAAGAGGCAAAGGCGCGCCTCATGTCTGAGTTTGATTTTTCCGATGTCCAGGCGCAGGCCATCCTGGACATGCGGCTTCAGAGGCTCACCGGATTGGAAAGGGAAAAAATAAATGCCGAATATGCGGATCTGATCAAGAGTATCGCCAGGTTTAAGGCGATTCTTTCAAGTGACCGGATGGTGTTGCAGATTATCAAGGAGGAAACCCAGGAAATAAAGGAGCGGTATGGCGATGAACGGAGAACGGAGATCCTGGAAGAGTCCGGCGAAATAGACATTGAGGATTTGATTGCAGACGAAGACATGGTGGTGACCATCAGCCATGAGGCCTATATCAAGAGAAATCCCATCAGCCTGTATCGAGCCCAGCGACGCGGCGGAAAAGGCATGACCGGGGTCAAACCCAAGGCGGAAGACTTTGTGGAAAATCTCTTCGTGGCCTCTTCCCACGACTATTTCCTGTTTTTTACCAACCTGGGCCGCGTCTACTGGAAAAAAGTCCACGAGATACCGGAGGCGGGACGCATGGCCAGGGGAAAGGCCATCGTCAATCTCCTAGAGCTCAACAAAGGCGAAAAGGTGGCCACGGTTCTCGCGATCAAGGATTTTCAGGAAGGGAAATATGCGGTCATGGCCACCAAGAATGGCCTGGTCAAGAAGACGGAGCTGCTTGCCTACAGTCATCTCAGGGCGGGCGGCATCATGGCCATCAACATCAGGGAAAACGATGAACTCATCGCCGTCAGAGTCACCTCAGGGGATCAGGACATCTTCCTGGCCTCCCGGCAAGGCAAATCCATTCGATTCAATGAATCGGGCCTGAGGAGTATGGGCAGGGTTGCAAGTGGAAACATCGGGATCCGGATGGAGGTGGGCGACGAAGTGGTGGCCATGGAGGATCTTCAGGAGGGTGCCACCATCCTCACCGTCACGGAAAACGGCTACGGAAAGCGCACGCGCACCGAAGAATACCGGCGGCAGTCTCGTGGCGGAAAGGGGATCCTGACCATTAAGGCCTCCCTCAGAAACGGGCCTGTGGTCGCCTCCTATCAGGTGACCCAGACCGATCAGGTCATGATCATCACGGAACACGGAAAGATCATACGCATGAACGTGGCGGACATCTCTGTGATCGGGCGGAATACCCAAGGGGTGAAACTGATCGATCTCGGAGAGGGCGAAAAGGTTGTGGGTGTAGCGAAGCTCATGGAAGAGTAACGCCACGAAACAGTCCATGGATGAGATCGAGAAAATAGGGGTGATCGGTGCCGGGAGCTGGGGCACCGCCCTGGCCAATCTCCTGGCCTCAAAGGGAAAGAGCGTTGATCTCTGGGTGAGGGAAGAGGAGGTCTACGATCAGATCAGGCTGGGGCATGAAAACGAGGTGTTCCTACCAGGTTTCGTCCTCTCCGATAACCTTCGTCCGGTGAGGTCTTTTGAGGAGGCCCTGTATGAAAAAGAACTGGCCCTCGTGGTCGTTCCATCTCACGTCTTTCGTGACGTACTGGTGGCCATGCGGCCGCATCTGCAGGAGGGCATGGACCTCATCACCGGCACAAAGGGCATAGAAAACGCCACAGGCATGATGATGTCCCAGGTTGCGGCGAATGTCCTACCTGAAATCTTTGTGAAGACCTACGCCTGTCTTTCAGGGCCGAGCTTCGCGAAAGAAGTCTCCTCCGGGTATCCCGCTGCCGTTACCATTGCCTGTCGTGACATGGCGCATGCAGTCCGTCTGCAGCAGCTGTTTTCGACCTCTTTTTTCAGGATCTACACGACCCGTGACTTGATAGGAACCGAGCTGGGCGGCGCACTCAAGAACGTCATTGCCATCGCGGCCGGCGTATCGGACGGGCTTGACTTCGGGCACAACGCCCGGGCCGCTCTCATCACGAGGGGACTTGCCGAGATCACGCGACTGGGGGTGGTCATGGGGGCGAATCCCCATACTTTTGCAGGTCTTGCCGGCATGGGGGATCTGGTGTTGACCTGTACGGGGGATTTGAGCCGGAACCGGACCGTGGGTCTGAAGATCGGGAAGGGCGCGAGCCTCGATGAGATCGTCGATGGCATGCAGATGGTTGCTGAGGGGATCAAGACCGCCCGGTCGGTCTATGAGCTTTCGAGGAAGGCGGGGGTGGAAATGCCTATCGTCACCCAGGTCTATAAGGTGCTTTATGAAAAAAAAGACCCGAGAGAAGCGGTGAAGGCACTGATGGCCCGAGACCTGAAGGTTGAGTTTGAACACTGACCATCCATGAGCATTTTTTCCAAATATCTCTCAAGAGAGTTCTTCAAGCTTCTCTCTTATTGTTTATTTGCCCTCATCGCCATTTATGTGATGGTGCATTTCTTCGGGAAAGTGGATGATTTCATCGAAGCGAAGGTACCAAAGGGTGTGATTCTCGCCTATTTTGCCTATCTGCTTCCCTTTATCACCGTACAGATGCTGCCCCCCGCCGCCCTGATCGCGGTCATCATTTCCTTCAGCGCCATGAAGAAAAACAACGAGATCATGGCCTTGAAGGCGTGTGGGATCAACATGCTGGAGTTCCTGAGACCTATGTTTTTCCTGGCCCTCCTTCTTTCAGTCGGTCTGTTTCTTTTCTCAGAACTGGTAATGCCCTACTCCAGCTCCAGGGCCAATGCGATCTGGAGGGAATATGTGGACAAAAAGGACTCGGGTGCCACTTTCGGGATCGATCACATCTGGTACAAGGCGCACAAGGCCATCTATTGGATTAACCGTTTTGACAGGAAAAAAAACGTGATGTACCGCCCGACCTTTTATTTCTTTGATAAATCTTTTCGCGTCCTGAAGCGGATAGATGGCCAAAGGGCGGTGTGGAAGGATAACGCATGGGAAGTTCGGAACGGGATAACGCTGACTGCGACCGGAGAGGGGGGATATCGACTCGTCAGGTTCAAGAGACTTTCCCTGAAATTGCCGGAGGGGCCCCGGTCGTTCTCCAAAGAAGAGAGGCAACCTGAAGAGATGGGCTACTGGCAGCTGAAGCGGTTTGCCCGAAAAGTCGGCAGAGAGGGTTATGACGCCTCAAGGTATCTCGTAGATCTCAATATCAAGCTGTCCTTCCCCTTCATCGTCTTTGTGATGGTTCTCATCGGGGCCCCTATAGCCCTCGGCCGGAACAGGGGAGGCACGCCTGTGGCCATTGCCAAGGGTGTCGTGGCCTGTTTCTTTTTCCTGGTCCTGCTGGGCGTGTCCAGATCCCTCGGTCTGGCAGGGGTTCTTCCGCCGGTCCTTTCCGCCTGGCTGGCCGATGGGGTCTTTTTTTTCCTGGGGTCCTATTTTGTTCTGAAACTCGATCGCTGAGCAGGTGAAGCGCTCACAAGGGGGATTTCCGGTATGGGCCGGAACCCCCCCTTGTGGAGTTGAAACCCGGGCTGACTATTTCTCAGGAGACGGTTTGAGTACCACGTAAAGCGTACCCTGTCCACGCTTGATCAGGAGCAAAACGCTTCCCTCCCTTTTGACCTTACCCATGGCATTCTTATAGTCGCCCAAGTCTTTGACCACGTTGCGGTTCACCTCCTTGATGACATCACCGGTCCTGAGGCCGGCCTCGGCGGCCGGGCTTCCCGGCTCCACGCCGGAGATCACGACGCCCTCTTCCTCGGGGGCCAGGTCGAGATGCTTGGCCAGATCAGGCGTGATTTCCTGAACGGTCAGGCCCCAACTGTTTGCATTGGCCGGCAAACCAGCCTGCATCTCTTGGGGCATGGTACCGATTGTGATCTTGAGGCTCTTGGCCTTTTTGTCACGAATGATATCCAGGGTGGCTAGGGTTTTGGGTGGCGTTTCGGCCACCTCGCGGGAAAGTTCATGGGCATCCTTGACCTCTTTCCCATCATACCGGATAACCACGTCTCCCCGTAACAGGCCGCCTTTTTCCGCCGGGCTGTCTTTCTGGACGTCGGAAATGAGGACGCCTTTCCTGGAAGTCAGACCGAAGGATTTTGCCAGCTCGGGCGTGATGTCCTGGATCATGACGCCGAGCCACCCGCGAACGATCTTCCCTGATTTGAGCTGCGGTAGGAGTTCTTTGGCTATGTTTATGGGAATAGCAAAGCCGATGTTTTGACCCTGGGCGATTATGGCGGTATTGATGCCCACGACCTCTCCCTTCATGTTGAAGAGCGGGCCCCCGCTGTTGCCGGGATTGATGGCGGCATCGGTCTGAAGGAAGTCGTCATAAGGCCCGGCGCCGATGATGCGTCCTTTTGCGCTGATGATACCGGTGGTCACGGTCTGTCCGAGACCAAAGGGATTCCCCACGGCCATGACCCAGTCTCCGACCCGTATGGCATTTGAATCACCCAGCACCACGGGTTTGGGGAAATCGGAATCCGGTTTCACCTTGAGTAAGGCCAGATCCGTTTTCTTGTCGCGCCCGACGATTTTCGCGTCATACTCTTTCTCATTATCGAGCTTCACTTTGATCTCCGTAGCGTTGTCGACCACGTGATTATTGGTGATGATGAACCCCTTCGGGCTGATGATAAAACCGGAGCCCAATGCACGGGTTTTCATCTCGCCCCTGGGCATATTTCCAAAAAAATGCTTGAAGAAATCATTCCCGAGAAAGGGGTTAAATGGCGCATTCGGCCCAGAAAAACCCTGAAACTGCGTCCCCTTTACGACCTTGGTCGTGGATATGTTGACCACGGCATGTTTGACGCTGTCAGCGAGATCCGCAAAAGAAACCGGTGTGTTCTTCGCCGGGCCGGATGAGGTGGCAAGTGCCCCATTCGGGGCCCAGGCAAGGGCAAAGAGTGCCAAAAGGATGGTGTAGC
>CAYUCJ010000276.1:0-3315 GCA_964443285.1 uncultured Desulfobacteraceae bacterium
ACTCCCAGATCATCATGGTCACCCACAACCGCCGCACCATGGAAATTGCCAACCGGTTGTACGGCGTCACCATGGAGAAAAAAGGTGTTTCGAAAATCGTAGCCGTGGATCTGAACGGGAGACGTCCGGAAGAGAGAGCAGCAGCGGTTGACTGAAGACAAGCCTGAAGATCGAATCAAATCCCATTGCAGAAATCATTCCATCTCGTGTTCAGCAGGATGGTCGGGCTACAACGGGTCGGCGCCGGGGCCGTGCCGGAACCGTGCGTCGCGGGGCCGGCTGAACAGCCGACCACGACCGCGCTTGAATGGGAATGGAGATAAGGAGAAAGTCCGCGGATGGCCAAATGGTTCAGCAAAAAGCACGACGAATCACCCGACAAGCCGACTGAAAAGAACTTTTTTGGAAGGCTCCGATCGGGTCTCTCCAAGACCAGGTCCTCCCTGACCGGGAGGCTGGACCGGCTCGTCCTGGGAAAAAGAGAGATTACCCCCGAACTCATGGATGATCTGGAAGAAATCCTCTTCACCTCCGACATAGGTGTGGCCACCACGCAGGAGTTGATCGAGGGCGTGCGGGAAAAGGTGGCCAGGAAGGAACTCAAGGATCCTGAGAAATTGAGATCCGCCCTGAAGGAGCACATCCTCTCTTTCCTCCACATTCCCGCCGGGGAGATCCGCGAACCCGGCCCCGGGGAACCTCTCGTGATCATGGTCGTGGGCGTAAACGGTGTGGGGAAAACCACCACCATCGGCAAGGTCGCCTCGAAGCTCAAGAAACAGGGGAAGAAGGTCATGCTCGTTGCCGCGGATACCTTCCGTGCTGCGGCCGTGGAGCAGTTGACCATCTGGGGAGAAAGGGTTGGAGCGGAGGTGGTTAAACAGGCTACGGGTGCGGACCCTTCAGCCGTGGCCTTTGACGCCATCAGCGCCGCCTTATCCAGAAATACGGATGCGGTCATCATCGATACGGCCGGGCGCCTTCACACCAAACGCAACCTGATGGACGAACTTAAGAAGATCCAGCGGGTGACGGGGCGAAAACTGCCCGGGGCCCCTCACGAGGTCTGGCTCGTACTGGATGCCACCACCGGCCAGAACGCCATTTCCCAGGCCGAGGCATTCGACAAAGACCTGGGCATCACCCACCTCATCCTGACCAAGCTGGACGGTACGGCCAAAGGAGGCATTGTGGTGGGCATCTCACATCAACTGGCCAAACCCATCAAGTTTATCGGTATCGGGGAAAACATCGACGACCTGCGGCCCTTTGATGCCGACGAATTTGTGAACGCAATCTTTGATTAGCTTTGACAGGATGACGGGATAAACAAGAGGCAACGACTCGGATTTTTTGATCTCCCCCTTCAGTTTATGGGGATCTCTTCGCCATCCTGGAGCGAGCCCGAACGTCAGCGTAGGCCTACAAACCCCTCATCCATTCAGGCCGAAGATCAACTTTCCCGCTCAGGGCACCGTCGATGAGTTTCAGGGCCTCTTCCTTTCCTTTGGGAAGCCTGGCCTTCACCGGGAGATAGTTCGAGGCGTGGTTGGAAAAAAAAAGGCCTCGGGTCAAATGGGTGTTTGCGAGCATCTCCCGCAGTTCCAGGAGAAACTCCCGTTGACTCAGGAGCGTAAAACCGCCCTTTTCAAAATCCTCGTAAAGGGGCGTCCCGGGAATGACCATGACCGACAGGGCCCCCACGTAGTTGGGATCCATTTCACTCAGGAGACGCCCCGTGGCGCGGGCGTGTTCAAGGGACCTTTCCCGTCCGGCGATGCCCAGGAGGACGGTCACCGAAAGCTTGATGCCCGCTTCTCTGACCTTGTGGCCCATTCTGATCAGGTTTTCCGCGCTCGTTCCCTTTCGGATCTTCTTCAGCGTCTCGTCATCGCCGGATTCCACGCCCAGGTAGAGAATCCCCAATCCCTTTTCCCGGAGGACTCGGAGTTCCTCCGGTGATTTCATCTTGATGGACTTGGCATTCGCGTAACCACCTACTCTCCTCACCCATGGCAGGTGTTCTTTGATGCGGTCAAGTATCCATACCAGACGTTTCTGAGGGATAATCAGGGAATCACCGTCCATCAGGAAGACCCTGTCCTGGCGTTTCATGTATCTGGAAGCGAAGAGGATGTCGCTCAGAATAATCGCGTCGTCCTTGATGCTGAAACGCTCATCCTTGTAAGTCCCGCAGAAGGTGCATTTGTTGTGGGAGCATCCCACAGTCACCTGCAGCAGGATACTGAAGGCCTCGCTTGGAGGCCTGATACAGTTCCCCTCGTAGTGCATGCCTTCACTTTCAGCCGTGCAATCCGTCATATTACGATATATTCCTTCTCTCTTATTCCTCGGCTTTGCCCACTTTCTTCTTTTTCTTCTTCTGCTGGCGCTTGCTCTCCGCACCCTTTACCTCTTCCGCCAGCTTCTTCTTGGTCTTCTTTTCCTTGGGGGCGGCCAGCTTTTCAGCCTTTTTGGCGGCCATTTCCTCAATCTTTTTTTCCTGCGTCCCGATGCTATTCAGCCGGGCTTCCGTGTCCCTGAGTTTCGCACGAATCTTCTTAACTGTCCTATCCTTGAATGATTTTCGGGGGTCAACACCGTTTTCCGCAAGGACATCCAGCCGTTGTTTGAGCTTTTCCTCCCAGAAATTCTTCTGCTCCAATCTCGCTTCTTTACTCTTTGAAGGCATATCTTTTCTCCTCTCCAATCCTGACGGCTTCGTAAAAAGCCCAATCCCTGCGTTGCGCTTCATCTTCAGTCATTGCGGCGTACCTCTATGTACGTCTCTACGTCTCATTCATGAAGATTCGCGCGTCTTGATCTTGGCGCTTTTTACTGTGCCGTCTCATTTGATCACTTTTTAGGAGTTCATCAATCCTATTATTTTCGGAACGGGATCATCGGCAAAAGCAATGACCCGCCTAGGGTTCCGGGTATCTTTTCAAAGGCCGAACTGTCAGTTATTGCATCAGGTCAGTCTTCCGGTTCAACCCAGACAATGTTGGCCTTGTTCATTACGAGGACCTTTCCTTCACCATCTCTGTGGGTGGCGTCCGTTACCACAACAAAAGGCCGCTCAGACTTGGTGAAAAGATCCGATACCCTTTCCTGAATCCCCAGATTGATTCGTCCGCGAACGGTTGAACCGTCCGTCGTCCTCACGATGATATTTCGATACTCGCTCTTATACTGTGTTGCCGGCACATTCATGATAGATTCCTCCCATTTTCCGTAAAATCGTTAGATCTTCACGACACATGACCCTACTGCAGGGGGTTTCCACCGAATAAAACGACTTCGTCGGAAGTCCGT
>CAYUCJ010000276.1:3415-4828 GCA_964443285.1 uncultured Desulfobacteraceae bacterium
ATTGCCCTGGCAAAGGTTTCAAACGTCAGGCTCCTTCGATTGGATGCCCGGGTGGCCCTAGAAAGGCTATTTGAACAGGGTTCGATCTCGAGCCTGGACAGTCTCTTTCCCTGCCCCTGGCCCAAGAAACGCCATTCAAAGCATCGCCTGTTTTCGACTGATTTTCTCGGGCTCCTGAACACCCGGATCGTTTCCGGGGGAAGTATTCGCATCGTCACGGACCACAAAGGCTATTATCGATGGCTGGTCGTTGAGGCCCAAGGGACGGGGTTTAACCTGCACGGCCAACTCATTTCTCCCATATATCAGACGAAATACGAACGCAAATGGCGGGATCTGGGGCAGGAACATTTCTATGAACTGCAGCTCGTCAAGAAAAATCACCAACCCGTGCTCATCAAGGAGGAAATACCTTTGGAGACACGCATGCTCGGGAGTTTCGACCCCCGGGAATTCAGGCCGTCCGGAAGCCGCGAAAAGATCGTCGTTGAATTCAAGGACTACCTCTTTGACCCGGTCAACAGGCGGGCCATGCTGAGAACGCTGGTCATTGAGGACGGTTTCAAACAGGATTTCTGGATAGAAATCTGTAAATTGGAAGGAACATGGCATATCCGTCCTGCCAAGGGATGCGGTCTCCTTCCGACGGTGGGGACACAGCACGCTCTGGATCTGGTGTGGAAAGCCGCAGAGAAACAAAGTTAATGAACCCAGGCGGCGAGTCCCTCTACCTCTCGAGATAGCGTTGGATCACCTTGTAGTCCTTTTCGGCGATTTCCGCAAATTTGACACCCATTCCGGGAGGCTTTTCCGGCGAACTGGTTTCCCTTTTCCTGGACCAGACCACCTCACACTTGATCTGCATGGTCCTTGAAACGCCGGGTAGCTGAAGTTTCAGGGAGAATTGATGACCCGGTCCCAGAGGATTTTCGGTCTTGATAAAAAGCCCTCCGGCACTGATATTTCCGGTATAGGCCCTGATGAACGTTTCCCTGTCCTTGAATGTCATAGAAAGGGACTTGGGGGTCCGGGTATCTGTCCTGCCCGTATATTCACAAGCCCGATCGAGCATCTTTTTAAAGCGATAGGTTATGGAAATGAGGATGGTCCTGAATTGGGAGGAAAGCTTGTTAAATTCCTTGTCCAGGAATTCCCGGTCAATGATCCCGAGTGTGGTGACCCCGATGGCCCTAGCGGCGGCGGTCCTCTTGATTCCCCCGATGAAGCCCAGTTCGCCGAAGACCTCATCCTCGTTCAAAATCTCGATGATGTATTTTTCTTCACCGACGGTCTTGGAGATCTCTACGCTCCCCGAGATAATGATATAGACCCAATCCCCGGCGCTCCCTTCCTTGAAGATGATCTGTCCGTCATTGTAGGTCTCCTCAATGGCGATGTTGTACATGCCCGAAC
>CAYUCJ010000277.1:0-4824 GCA_964443285.1 uncultured Desulfobacteraceae bacterium
TTCAGGAGGAGGAAAAAGGATGCAAATCATCCAGTATGCGGAGGAACACAGGATCTTTCGTGAGGCCGTCCGCCGGTTTTTTGAAAAGGAGGTTACTCCCCATGTGGACGAATGGGAAGAGGCGGGGATCGTGCCCAGGAGCATGTGGAAAAAGATGGGGGACCAGGGATTTCTGTGTATGGACGTTCCGGAGGAATACGGTGGGCTCGGAGCGGATTTCCTCTATTCCGTTATCCTCACCGAGGAACTGGCCAGGACCAACCACACGGGACTCGCAGCGCCTCTTCACTCCAACATCGTCGTCCCTTACATCTCGAGTTTCGCGTCGGAAGACCTCAAGAAGAAATACCTGCCCGGCTGCGTCTCCGGCGAAACGATCACGGCCATTGCCATGACGGAGCCCAATACGGGTAGCGACCTGGCGGCCATCCGAACCACTGCTGTTGAGGAGGGGGATGAGGTCATCATTAATGGCCAGAAGACCTTCATCAGCAACGGCCTCAACTGCGACCTGCTGGTGCTTGCGGCAAAGGATCCTGCGGTGGAAAATCCCTATCAGGGCATCGACCTCTACCTGGTGGAGGCCGGGACATCGGGATTTGAGAAGGGCAAGAAAATCAAAAAGGTGGGTTGGCACAGCCAGGACACGGCTGAGCTTTTTTTCTCGGACTGCCGCATTCCGAAAACCAACCGGCTGGGCCGGAAGGGCGACGGCTTCATGATGCTCATGGAAAAGCTCCAGCAGGAGCGCCTCATGTGCTGCATCATCGCCGTGGCGGCCGCGGAATACATGCTGGAAATTACGATCCGGTACTGCAAGGAGCGTACGGCCTTTGGGCGTCCCATCTCCAAGTTCCAGAACTCCCAGTTCAGGATCGTTGAAATGTCCACGGAAGTCAAACTGGGCAGGACCTTCGTGGACAAACTGATCATGGACCACATGGAGGGTGCCAAGGTCGTGGTGGAGGTTTCCATGGCCAAATACTGGACCACCGAGATGGCCATGCGCGTGGCGGACGGCTGCGTTCAGCTCCACGGCGGATACGGCTATTGCGAGGAATACCCCATTGCCCGGGCGTGGCGTGACATGCGGGTCCTCTCCATATTTGCCGGGACCAACGAGATCATGAAGGGGATTGCCGCCAAGTTCATGGGGTTATGAGGTCGTTCCGGCGACAGCCTTTCCTTTTTTGTTTCTTAGGAAGCCAACCCCAATCCCTCGCATAACATCAAGGAGGATACAACTTTGGTCCAGACAGATTCTGTCAAGCCGACAGAAGAACGAAGTCACCTGGAACGTGTATAAAGGAAGTCTTGATATGAACTTTTTTCTTACGGGTGCAACCGGCTTTCTGGGAGAATACCTGCTAGCCGAGTTGCTTGCCCAAAAGTGCCCTGTATGTGCGCTTTATCGAACTGAATCGAGGAAGCAAAATACAATTGCTTTTCTGAAGAGCCAAAATCCGGAGTCTTTGGAATCACTGAAATGGGTAAAGGGTGATGTCCTGGAAATCGCGGAAAAATGGGAATCCTGGTGCAGGGAAAATCCCGGTATGGATGAGGTTGACTCTCTGATTCACAGTGCCGCGTCGCTAAAATTCAAAGAGGACAAGAATGGTGAGCCCATTCGGACCAATGTGGGCGGCGCCAGGGCAATTAGGCAACTGGCGGAAAGAGTTCCGATAAAAGCACATGTGATCAGTACCGCTTATGTGTGCGGATTTGTACAGGATGAAATCGTTCGCGAGGTCAACCGTCCTGAAGGCAAGTTTGTCAATGTTTACGAAAGGAGCAAGTGGGAAGCAGAACAGATTTTGATGGATCACGCCACTATTTTACGGCCGGGCGTAATTGTCGGAGATTATCTGACCGGACGAACGATCACGTTTACCGGGTGGTATATGATCGTCAAAGCCCTGTATATGTTAGGCCAGGTGTTGGACGGTATTAAGGAGATTGATCGTTTTGATCTCAGGATTAATCTTCCTACAAATCCGAACGCGGCAATCAATATTCTTCCGGTGGATTATGCCGCGAAAGCCGTTGTGGCCATTGTGAGGAATCCCGTTCATTTTGGAAAGATCTTTCACATTACGCACCCGGTTCCAACAAGTCACGAATGGAGCGTTGACGTTCTCAGCAAGAAATTCAGGATTTCCGGCATACAATTTAGGGGATATAGCCGGAAGGTTCCCGAGCCACAGAATGATTTTCAGCGGATGATATGGGAACAGGTGAAGCGAATGTTCACCTATCTTTCCAGCAACCCGATCTTTGATCGCACCAATACGGACAGCGCCATTTCCGACCTGGAGGTGCCGCCCATTACGGAATCCTACGTGAATCGGCTGGTGGATTGGGCTGTGGCGAAGAACTGGGGAGCCTGATTTTTTTGATGCAGAAGATTGATTTGGCGAAATGCGGATGAAATATGAATTCAAAGAAACTTCTGAACTGAGTAAACTGGTTCTTGAAGTCGAAAATCGCGACGGCGAAATCCTGTTTGATATTTCTTCGCCGGATGCGGCTTTTTATCACTCTGTTTTTGATCTATATTTTGGCTGGTTGAACAAGTTGGGCGCAATCGGAGTATTCAAAGAAGGTTGTGTGTACTCCCTTTACCTGCCGCCGATTCCAAGCAGACCGCATAATCGGATGGTAGAAGGCTTCCTGAACACCTTTCTTTTTCGAAGAAAAACTCCACAGGCAGCAACCATTGCCGTTACCAACAAATGTCAATGCCGATGTGAACATTGCAGCAATACTTCCATGTCCGGTTTCCGTACGGCCATTTCAATTGAAGTGATGCAACGGGTGATCAGGGAAAGTATTGAACTCGGGGTCTCTAACGTTACGCTTACCGGTGGAGACCCGCTTCTTTTGGATGAACTTGAAGAATTGATTGCCGCCGTTGACCTTGAAAAAGCAGTAACTCAGGTTTTCACAAATGCCGTCGGTCTTGACAAGGATAGGATCAGAAGTTTGAAAGGAAAGGGCATTTACGGCCTGCAGATGAGCCTTGATTCGCCGAATGCAGAAGAACATGACCGGTTGAGAGGGTGTAATGGCGCTTTTGAGGCCGTAAAAAACGGTGCAAAACTCGCAGTTGAAAACGGCGTCCTGACCGGACTATCCACGTATGCGACAGAACAATCCGTAAGAAACAAACAGCTGACGGATATAGCCGGCCTTGCGGCTGAATGGGGTATCTGCGAAATCTCGGTTTTTGATATTATCCCGACCGGCCGTATTCTCAACAGAGAGGATCTGATATTGAGTGATAGTGCACGCACAGAATTGATGCGCGAAGCCGGCAGACTAAACGTCAAATACAAGGGACATATGAGGGTCGTGACGCAATCATGGACAAACTGCGGAGTCGGCTTTGCGCGCTCTTTCGGATGCCTTGCCGGAAACTATCAATTTCATATCAATGTCATGGGAGACTTCACTCCCTGTGATTTCACGCCCCTGACCTTTGGGAATGTCTCAGATGAATCGGTTGGTGCACTTTGGAAAAAAATCGTTGAGCATCCCGCCTATCGTAGACACTCTGATAAATGTCGCATGCAATCAATGGAATTCAGAAAAAAGTACATACACGGTATTCCCGAAAACAGTATTCTTCCGTTTTCGATTTATCATCTCTAACCCGTCGAGGCTTTAAACGTGAGTCATGATGCGGCGCCGGCTCGAACCCATTTTCTCAAGTTGTCTCATATACCGGGAAAAGAGGGCTGGATGCCACTCTTTCATTTTTTGCCTGACCTCTATCAGATCAACCTTCTTGATGAATTTCATTATGGATGCGTTATCCGAAATAACCATGGCATGATAGAAAAGTCCGGGAATACGGGCCTGATCCTTATCCCTGCCATAAATCTTGAGGAGCTCCAGATAATGCTTGAGCCATTCTCTGAGTTCCTCCAACTCCCTGAAGATTCGCAGTTCAAAGAACCCGTCCAGATGAGCTATCACCGGAAACCATCCCAATGGATCATTTTCAACGCTCTCCTCCCTCCCCAGCGCTTCCAGTCGCTTTCTCAATTCATTGTCGTAGAGATGAGCAATATCCACCTGATGGGGTCCCATGGCAAAGGCTTCCCTGTAACAGATTCTGGCTGTGCGCAGATCGCTCCGCACGGCATAGGCATCGCCCAGGTAGCCATAGACCCTTGCCTTTCCTGGTTCGGCCGCGATCAGCGCTTGGAGAGCGGTAATAGCAGGGTCTGCCCTTCCGGCCAGCAGGTATATTAATCCAGTGGGAGTCCCTCCGGGAAGCTTCGCCGCCTCAACGTGCCCGGCTTTAGCAAGCAACTCATCGACGATCCGCGAGAAGTATCGAGCCTGAAAACTCCTTTCGATGCTGTTCCCCGGCCAAGGGTGGCCGAACGCCTCCTCAAATTCCAGCCAGAGGAGGTAGCGTCTCTCTGCTTCCGCGGGATCAATGTCCGCCCGGTTCCCGGTTCCAAGCTTCTCCAGCCAGAATTCACTAATCGATATTTCCTTGGCCGGCTCCCGGCCCCAGGGGAACAACTTGATATAACGTGTCAGGGTCTCCACGCAGCCGCCAAAGTCCATCTCAAGGAGCTGTCGCACACCAGTGTTGAAAAGGATGTTTTCATCACCAAAGAGACTTAGCTGTTCAGGCATTTCTTACCTTTCCTTTTGATTCGGTGTAGAAATCCACGCCCTAAGGGCGTGGTCATGTGGGATTGGCTATGCCGGTCCCGAATGGGCTTGGCTGAAAGCCCACTCATTGCTATTCCTTAACTCGAGTTGTAGCCGCAACATCGAGAAAGGAGAAAGCAATGAGTAGATTCC
>CAYUCJ010000278.1:0-4800 GCA_964443285.1 uncultured Desulfobacteraceae bacterium
TCACGGTGATCACGGCCTCACTCTGGTTCCCTGCGGCATCTTTTGCCGTCACGGTGATCGTGTTTTGACCGGCGGAAAGGCTGATCCCGGTTATGGACCAGCTGGTGGTCCCGGTTGCCGTACCGCTCCCGCCGCCGCTCTTGGACCAGGTAACCCGGGTCACCCCAACGTTGTCCGAGGCGCCCCCCCCGAGATTGATACTCGATGAGGAAGTGGTATAATTGCCGCTCGTGGTCGGAGAGGTGATCGTTACCTGCGGCGCTTGGGTGTCTCCGGTGGATGACTGGCCATAGATCACGGTGATCACGGCCTCACTCTGGTTCCCTGCGGCATCTTTTGCCGTCACGGTGATCGTGTTTTGACCGGCGGAAAGGGCGATCCGTCTGATGGACCAGTTAGTGGTTCCATAGGCCGTCCCGGCACCGCCGCCGCTCTTGGACCAGGTAACCTGGGTCACCCCTACGTTGTCCGAGGCGGTGCCTGCAAGACTCATCCTCGACCTTGAAATCGTATAACTTCCATCCGTCGTGGGAGAGGTAATTGCCACTTGGGGCGGTTGCGTATCTGCTGAAGAAACAGCCGTATGGTTCACGCTTATAACCGCTGTTCCCTGGTTCCCTGTAGCGTCCTTTGCCGTCACGGTGATCGTGTTTTGACCGGCGGAAAGGGTGATCCCCGTTATGGACCAGCTGGTGGTCCCGGTTGCCGTACCGCTCCCGCCGCCGCTCTTGGACCAGGTAACCCGGGTCACCCCAACGTTGTCCGAGGCGCCCCCCCCGAGATTGATACTCGATGAGGAAGTGGTATAATTGCCGCTCGTGGTCGGAGAGGTGATCGTTACCTGCGGCGCTTGGGTGTCTGAGTCCGAGACAGGAATAAATTTGGTCACTTCGGCGGAGAACCCGCTCTCGTTATCAGAGGTATCAACGGCGGTGACTGCGAAGTAATGGGTGATTCCCTCCGTGAGGTTATTGAAGGTGTAACTGGTGGCCTTTCCTCCCGGCACGGGGGTACTGTAGATCCGACTCGCCGTGCCGTGATAGACTCTGTATTCCTTCAAATCCTGCTCAGTGTTCGCCTGCCAATGGATTGTAACTGTTCCGGCCCAGAGAAATGATGGGAATAAAAACAAAATGGCTGAAATAACAACGAAGAACACATGTTTTCTCATAACCTCAATCCTCCCTGTGACCTCGGCTCTGCACATCTCGCGAGCGAGACCAGGAAAACTCTTGTTTGCATGGGATCTGGACAGTTCCCGCAATAGAAAATGGATAATCCCAAAGACACACCGAAACAGCATGGACCTTAAACCATAGGCCCAATGAAAAGCATTCCTGACTCCATGAGCGCACTCCTAAGTAAAGCAAGATCTGTGCCTGATCTGGTTCTCAATCTGATTGAGAGAGCTGGAAAAGAGGAAAACAGCCTGAATTGGTGGGTCGAATCAGATTCTTGCAGACAACGAGGTCAAGTGGAAATCGGGCATTCTTCACACGCTTTTCACCACAACTGTATACAACTGTATATGAATGGTTACTCTCTTGTTTCAAGTCCTCCACATATGCCTTTTCGCGAACCCCTGTTTTTCTTGATCCCGTAAATCTCCATATATCAGGACTGGATTGGAAACTCACCAGTGCCTGAAACCTACTGGTGGATGAGCACTAACGAGAGATTTACTTTTCATACTGGTGCAGCCACTTTGCTTCCTCGATGTCTCGGAGGAAAGCAGTTGATAAGGCATCAGTCTTTCCAAACTTCATCGTCAGTGTTGACCCTTCCGGACCTAGTATCCTTGTGAGAAGCCTTTAACGCTTGCAAGGTATTATTGTCTCCAAGAATATCAATGGTTTCTAACAGAGCTTCGTACCGGTCGGGAGTCATGATGATGCCGACAGGTCCGCCATTCCTGGTGACCGTAATCGTGCTACAATCTTTCTCCATGGCTTTTAGGATTTCAAGGAGTTCCCTTTTTACTTTTGCTACGGATAAGATTTTTTGCGAATCGAACATGATCGACCTGCTTGTTCTTATGTGCAATAGTAGTCATTATGATTTTTAAATTCCTTGCTGTCAAGTTAACATTCTCATGATTCTTGGTCCTCAGCCCTTAGCTCTCAGTCCTTTTGCGCCGGAGGGGAGAAAATATGAGCTTTAAAGGAATCATACTGGCCGGGGGATCAGGCACCCGGCTTTATCCGATCACAAAGGTCATAAGTAAGCAGCTCTTGCCGGTGTATGACAAACCGATGATATACTATCCTCTGTCCGTTCTCATGCTGGCAGGAATACGGGATATTCTTATCATATCAACGCCGCAGGATACGCCCAGGTTCGAGGCACTTCTAGATGACGGGTCACAGTTAGGCCTGCGGATCTCTTATGCTGTACAGCCGAACCCTGAGGGCTTGGCCCAGGCCTTTATCATTGGAGCCGATTTCATTAGGAGCGATAATGAATGCCTTATCCTCGGGGATAACATCTTTTATGGTCATGGGTTGCCGGAGATTCTTCAAAGAGCCGTGAAGGTGGAGCTGTGAGGATTGATTTTCGGCTATTGGGCGCAGGATCCTGAGCGGTATGGTGTGGTTGAATTTGATGAAACAGGAAAGGTCCTGAGCATAGAAGAAAAACCAAAGAAGCCCAAGTCAAACTACGCGGTTCCGGGGCTGTATTTTCTTGACAACAATGTGGTTGAAATTGCATCGGTTTTGAAGCCATCTGCACGCGGAGAACTCGAGATTGCTGATGTCATTAATGAATATCTGAGGCGGAACAGCTAGGAAGCTGGAAGGCTGGGAAGCTGGGAAGCCAAACGGATGGGAGGCGAGGCAGCGAGGCGGCTGGGCAGCGGGGAAGACAACAAACTGCAAGCAACTCACCCTAACAATCCTGACTTCAAAAGTTTCTTGGCCACTTCATAGATATCTTTTCGATCTCCTTGTTTTCTGATCCCTGCGGCCAATATCCATACAATGTTGGAGCTGTCGTTAAGCCTGTAAATGATACGGTATCTTCCGGCGGCGTGGATAGAACGCAGTCCCGTGAGGTTCTTGAGAAGGGCTTTGCCTTGTTTTTGGGGGTCGTCTTCCAACGCCTCTATTTTGGCCAAAATAGATAACTTGATTTTTTTGTCGGAAATTTTGGTAATGAGACCAAGACAAGTCTCTGTAATTTCAACCTTGTATTTCATAGCCCCAGTCTTTCACGAACGTCTTCTATGGAATAGGTCCTCCCCGAAGAGGTATCTCTGAGGGCTTTTTTCAAATTATCCATCAATTCGGAGTCGGCCAAGATGTCCAGGGTTTCAAGGAGGCCTTCATAGAGCTCCCAGCTCATTATAGCCATTACCTCCTGATTTCTCCGGGTGACAGCGATGATTTGTTGTTTGTCGGTTGTCTGAGGGAGCTTCATAAAGCTTTTCCTTGCCTCTGTTATGCTTAATCTTTCCATTATCATTTGCTCCTTTGAATAAACGTTCATTTAAGCGTACATTGTTGTGGACATTTTGTCAAGGAGTAAAGGTGGAAGTAAAGTTTGAGTTCTTAATTTTGAGTGTTGTACTGCTGGGAGGTAACGCTTTTGGGCGGAAGCTGAGAAGCGAGAGAGCTAGGTTGCAAGGCAGCTTGGCGGCTTGGCACCGCGCGGGATAGGGAAAGATACGGATAGAAGGTGAAGGATAAGGGAGAAAGCATAGGATTCTTTGTGGCCTTATCAATTGCGCTTATAGTAGGAGCGCTTTTTTTCGGATTGTGGCCGAGGGGTTATGACTTTTCAAACAATGTCACCTGGCTCTCTTCTCAGCCTGGCATTCGATTCAAAGGGTATGGAGTAGCTTACACAGCTCCCATTCAAGAGTGGAACGATGCAGTCGATGGAGAAGCAAGGGATTTTTCTATAGAACTTGCCTTAAGGCCTCAGAGTCTTCATAGTGATGCATTCAATTTTATCCTGGCAGTGCACAACGGAGATGATCATACTCAGTTAGTAGTGGGGCAATGGCGCTCCTGGTTAATCGTAATGAATGGGGATGATTATGATCACAGGAGAAAGACGAAGAGAATTGCGGTGAGATTGAAAGTGACCCCTGTCGGGTACCGGTTTGTAACCATAACCACCGGAAGAAAGGGTACCAGAATCTACTTGGATAAGCGGCTTATCCGGACAGAAAGGGACCTGATGCTCACCATACCGAAGGGACAAGAAACAAGACTTTTTCTGGGGAATTCACCGGATGGAAGGCAGAGGTGGAGAGGTGATATTGTTGGACTGGCCTGGTACAATTATGTCCTTAGCGATCGGGGTGTGGCAATGCATTTTCGTCAATGGGCCCGAGATAGAAATTTTCTGTTCGCCAAAAAATACAAGCCTTCTTTATTGTACCTGTTCGATGAGAAGAATGGCAAAAGGGTCGCTGACCGGGCCGTTGGAAGCCATGCTCTTCATATCCCAGCAAAAATGGTGCTGTTGGATAAGAAGATCCTGTCCTTAAAACGAGTTCCGTCAAATGTCGATTCAGGTTTTGTTGAAGATGTGATTCTGAATTTCATCGGTTTCATGCCACTGGGGTTTGTCCTCATGATGACACTTGTCAAGGCTGCAGGTTTTCTTCGGAAGCGGCATATCTGGATGACGCTTTCCTTATGTTTTGGCTTAAGTTTGACCATAGAAATCCTTCAAGCCTGGATACCTTCACGCAGCTCGGATTGCCTGGATCTTTTGCTGAATACATTCGGTGCCTTGCTTGGTGTGATGATCTATGTGTGGGGATATGGAAGAGCGGGATGCTGGAAGGCT
>CAYUCJ010000279.1:0-4789 GCA_964443285.1 uncultured Desulfobacteraceae bacterium
AGAGCGCGAGGCCATCGGCCGCTACATTCGACTGATCAAACAATCCCCGGAATTCAAAACCCTTTCCACTTATGGCGGTGCCGGCTATGTGAAATGGGCGGATGACATGGGAATTCTGGGCACCTTGAATTACCGTTCCAATCACTTTGAAGCGGCGGATCGCATCGACGGCAGGAACCTGATAGAATACAAGACCAAATCAACGGGCTGCTATCGTTGTCCTATCCAGTGCAAGGCGGAACTCTCTTTTAAGAAGGATACAGATGTGAAGATGCGGGCTGTGCGCCCTGAATTCGAGTCAATGGTCTCTCTGGGTTCAAAATGCGGTGTGGACGATCCCAAAGAAATCGTTCACCTGGACAACCTGTGTTCCCGCTTAGGGCTCGACACCATTTCTGCCGGGAGTGGACTGGCCTTTGCCATGGACCTTTATGACAAAGGAATCCTCACCCTCAAAGACACGGGGCAGACGCCGATCAGGTGGGGAGACAGCACGGTCATGGAAATGCTTATCAGAGGCATGGCGTTCCGCGAGGGGTTCGGCGGACTCCTGGCCCTTGGAATCCGCGAGGCCGCCAGGGTCATCGGAAGGGGGGCGGAACACTACGCTCTCCAGGTGAAGGGCCTCGAACTTTCGGCCTACCACCCCTGCTATATCATGGGCACGGCCCTGAGCTACGCGGTGTCCACCCGTGGAGGGGATTTCAATGATTTCTTTCCTTCCGTGGAGTATGCCTGGTCACCTGAACGGGCGATGACGGAACTGGGAAACGCCCATGCCGTAGAACTTTTATCCATCGAGGGTAAGGGTGCCCTGGTGAAAAGGGCCCTGCTCGTGAACATCGCCCTGGACTGTCTGGGCCTCTGCAAAGTGCCGTCACAGAGTCTGATCCGCGGTAATGATCTTGAGATCGAGGCCGATCTGGCCGCACACATGACCGGATGGGATTTGAATCCCAAAAAGCTCTTCCGGATGTCCGAAAGGGTTGCCCACCTGGAAAGGCTTTTCAATATCAGGCACGGTCTCACAGCGGATGATGATCGGCTCCCGGAGATATTCTTTGAAAAGGTGAGTGAAACCGGCGTACCCTGTGCCGGTGTGGACTGGCTGAAACCCATGGTCCGGGACTTTTACCACGTCATGGGATGGGACGAGGCCGGCGTTCCCAAGCGCCGGACCCTTCACGATTTTGGGATTGAGCCTTTGTCCTGAGAGGTCTCGCTAAAGGCCATCATCTGTTCGACCCAATGTTTCTTTCAAACTGTCGATGCAACCATCACACATGACCGTAATAGTCCCTGTGCGCCACCACTGAAAAGGCATAATCCAGCAGGGTTCCCCAGCTGAAGACGGGGAGGTCCACCGCCCGTTGAACGGCCCTTGCAAAGGGCTGCATGCCCGTGCACTCCAGCATGATGGCGCCGATGGCCGGGTTCACCCTCACGAAATCGGCGCAGGTCCTGACCATCTGATCTTCAGCCTTGTCGTAGTAGACCTCGGGGCGATCGGGACGTTTCTCCGGATCCCAGAGATTATCGAATTCCGTGCAATAGTATTCATCCTGGGCCCCTGCCATGAGAATATGGGAATCCGGATCGATGCCCACGTTTCTGAGGTGCGTTTTCGTAAGAAACCGTTTCTGCGCACAGACGATACCCACATATTTCTCCGGCCCGATAACCTGCTGTATAAAGGGTACCTGCAACAGGCTGGACATGAAGACCGGCACGTCTACGTATCCGGCCACATCCTTTTGGAAATAGGCGAAATACCCGCATTCCGCCGCAACGGCCCTGCATCCCAATCGTTCCAGTTCTTTTGCCGCCCGCAGGATCGGTTCGCGGCAGGGCGTCTTGTCCTGATCCCACACCAGTTTCCTGTTGTCCACCCCCTCCACGATCTGATACTGAATCGGATAGGGAAACCCGCTGGCGTTCCGCACGTCCCCCGGAAAACCCGGATAGGCGTCATCCAGCACCATGATCCCGAGGCCCATTCCGTAGCAGGCGTGGTTCTTCCTGGTTCTGATGTAGTTGATCCCCGTGTCGCGGTTTTGGTACATTTTCTTCCTCCACTCCTACCCGATCACCGAAAAACTCGAATCCCTGTTGATCTCCCGGAGACGGGAATAGCAGCCCATATCGCAGACGCGTCCGGTACGTTTCAACGGGAACTGCAACGGGTCGCCGTCGTGGTCGTGTCCCCCTTCGCACTTCTCGATCAGTTCGGCCATCATGCCCCCAACGACCGGGGCGTTCTTGTACTGGTTTCCGGATGTGCCGATGGCCATGTAGAAGCCCGGCAGGTCGGACCTGTCATATATGGGTATCCAGTCCTCTGTCTTGTCGTACAGATCTACCACCCCTTTTGGCTGGTTGGGAATGGGCAGTTCCCTGATCCTCTGGGCCTGGCGCATGACCTGGGTGGTCCACTGGTCCGTGAAGTTCTTGCTGTAATTGTCCGGGTCCACGTATGCCAGCTCGTCACAGTCCGGTTCTTCCGAGCCGATCAGGATATGATTCCCCATCTCCGGCCTCGAGTAGTTGCCGATGTCGCCGTCGGAAAGGATGATGCCGTCCCTCTCATAATCGAATCCTTCCGGAGCCGGGACATGGCAGACCTCCACCTTGATAGCGCGTGTCTTGATCTTCATGCCGGCTTCAACGCCTGCCATGCGGTTGATCAGATAAGAGTGCGGGCCCGCCACATTCACTACCACCGGTGCATCGACGCGGGTTCCATCTTTGAGAGTGATACCGGTCACATGGTTCCCCTGCTTCAGAATTTGGGCCACTTCTGCATTGAACTGAAATTCCGCACCCCGCGCCTCCGCCGCCCGTTGGACATTGTGGGTTGAGAGCTGCGGGTCCGTCATGTAACCTGACTGGGGCACGAGGACCGCACCCGCCACCGCTTCCCCGGTGGGCCTGCCGAAATCCGGATCGTCGAGTCGTTTGGGCGGTGCATAGAGCCTGGTATCGGTGACGGGAAGCCTCTTCCGGATATCTTCGGGGCCCAGTTCTTCGTACCGGATCCCAAAGGCATCCAGGTGTTTCATGACCATCGAAAGGTTTTTGTTTCGGGGCGTCTTGAACACGATGGAGCCCTTTTCGATATACCTGGCCAGTCCGTTTTCATCTTTGACCTTCAGGTAATCCTCCCATTCCTGCCAGTAGGAATAGCCTTCGTATGCAAGGGCCACCCCTTCCGGAGTGGAATAGTAGAGCCGAATAATAGCGCAAGAGTTGGAAGTGGATCCGTAGCCTGCCGCCGGCAGCGTGTCCACGTTCAGCGTCTTCAACCCCTTCTTGGCGAGCTCGAAGGCAATGGAGCAGCCGATGATGCCCGCTCCGATGATGATGGCGTCATACTTCTTTAACATAATATTTCAACCTCCCTCTAACGGACCGCTGCTGTCGTGAGTTCTTTTTCTCCCTTGATTCTGATGCGTTCCACGGCGGACAGGACCTTGTCCGGGAGCGGCTTCACCGGGTGGGTCTCGATGATTTCCCTCGTCCTTTCCGCTACCCGCTGACCCATGTCCTTTGAACCTGCGTTGACCCATTTGCCGTAAGGTTGACGGGTCAAGAGTTTCGGTATCCAGAGTTCCTTGCGAAAATTCTCAAGGGTGTGCCTTTCCATGAGAAAATGACCACCCGGACCGACTTTTTCGATCACCCGGCGGGCCAGGGTCTCCGGGGTGACATCCACCCCCTCTATGAACCGCTTGCTCATTCCGATCACTTCATCGCCCATGACGAGCATCTCCGCCGAGCACGCCATGCCCATATCCAGGTAGCCCACGTCGTGGATGAGGTTCAGACCGGCCAGACCCTGGGCCAGGATGGAAAAGGCACTTTCGATACCGGCCTGCGCATCGATGGTCTTGGCGTCGGTCGCCCCGGCCAGTCCCCAGGTGGGAAGGCCGAAGGACCGGGCCACCTCGGCCTGCGCCGCCAGACCGAGGCTGGTCTCAGGCGCCGCAATGCTGATCAGCGTGCTGGACATGTCAAAGCACGAGATATTGCAGGCCATGAAACAGGGGGTGCCGGGTCTGCGAAGCTGCGCCAGGGTGATACTCATGAGCCCTTCGGCGATGGCCAGGGCAACGGCCCCGGCCATGGTCACAGGGGCGGTGGCTCCCAGCTGCTGGGTGGGTCCTGCCAGTTGGGGCAGGAACAGATCGGCCGCCAGGAACATTCTTTCCACCACTTCCTCCGGATAGACCAGGGGTGTAATGGGCTCGGGGTAGCAGATGAGAAACGGCCGCTCCCTCAGACCATCCATCCCACCTGCCACTTCGGCGGCCATCTCGTAGACCAGTTCGTTTCCCCTGGTCGAATATCCGATAAAAACCATTGGTTTGGAGGTGTTGGTCACCACCGCCTCAAACTCATAGACATCAGCGGCAACCGAAGGGACATCCTGGCATGAACCCATGGGCATGACCCAGTCGATGTTGGGCAAGGCATCCGCCACCAATGCGCCCCGGGCAATATCTTCCACACGGGTCTCATGGATTTCCCCGGTGAGTGCGTCCCTGGTATTGGGACTGGCCGTGGACGTGCCATAGTAGCTTTTCCGTCCCTCCACTTCCAGGGCACGATTTCCATCCCGGTCATAGACGACCAACCCTTTGGGAGCCTGCTCAACGCATCCTTTCACAATGTGTTCGGGCACCTTTACATGCTCATCACGCACAAGGGCACCGGCCTGTTTCAGCATCTTGCGTGCACCCTCGTGCACGACCCTGCAGCCTGTCTTTTCAAGAATATCGAATGCCGCCCG
>CAYUCJ010000280.1:0-4780 GCA_964443285.1 uncultured Desulfobacteraceae bacterium
TCCATGAAATCTTCATCTTCCAAGATGAAATCGGGTAATGGGTGTGTTTTGCCTGCCAGTTTCTGCGGGTATTCAAGGGTACACTTGAGAATGAACCAGGCCACCGGGTTGATATCCGCAGCAGTAGCTTCACATCCCAATCGCATGGCTTCCAGAGGAATGGCGCCGCCGCCGGCAAAGGGATCGAGCACGCGGGGCGCACGTCCGCCATAGGCCTTTTTGATCTCCTCACGGAACCAGGCCAACTCGCTTTCACGGAATGCGACATTTTTGCGATGCTGTTCAATCTTTTTCCGACCGCCTGATTTGGGTTCCGTGCCGATCCACCTGAGCACACCGCCCTCTGTCTCTTCTTTGATGCGTTCGATAATGCGCCCGTTGGGCATTTTTTTTCGCTCAATCTTTTCAACGACTATGCCGCCGATCCGCTCGCAGAGTTTTCGTCGTTCATCGGTCGTACCCGGGTCAGGCAGCAAGGTGGCCAAAAGCGCCGCGCGGCATGCGGCCAGCGGCCGCCTTGCAGGCCATATGTGCAATGTCGAAATATGCCCGTGCCTGACATTTTTTTCATGCACCGATGATAGGGAAGTCTGCTTCAGGGGAAACGCTCTTTCAATGAGACGCTCTTTTTTGGCCACAGAGGCATTCTTATTGCTTTTGTTCTCAGTGGTCTCTGTGCCCTCTGTGGCGATTTTTTCAGTCATTTTGCTGAAACTCCTTTATGATGCTCCGAAGAGCAAAAAACAGCCCATTTCATATTTCGCCGGACTTCATGATTTGAGCGTGACCGACACGCACGCCGCTCGACTCCACTGTGCCGCGTATCGTACGTTCTACTGTTTGGGTTTTACTGAATGGCCGGACAAGAAGGCTGTCGAAGGGGTCCTGGACCCTAACCAGTTGGGGAGTTGGCGTGCCGCAATGATAGGCGACGTAGAGCCAATAATCTTCACGCAGATTACAGGCACGAGCCCATTCGTTGTCGGTTACTTCCACATCTCCTGTGCCTATGCATCCCTTTACTTCAATGCAGCGCTGCCGATTTGACGATCTGAGACTCAAGATATCAAAACCGGGATGATCCGGAAGGCTGGCGGCACGTGCAAGTTTAGGGGTGTGAACAAACTTGACCGTGGCACCTTCAGCCTCTTCAAAGGCCTTGGCCAAATCCATAGCGATCTTTTCCACGTTGGCATCACGCCATTCAAGTTCAGACGGTTCGGTGGACGGCACGACCAAGGCATGGGCGATGAAATCCACATCACCGGGCACCAGAAGCTCAGGCTCCCGGCGGATAATGTTAAGGCTTCTTTCAAGGTGGTCTCCTAAATCCCGCTGTTGGGCCTTGATGCGAGTCAGTTCGGCCGCAGCCCCCTTATTACCCGCCCGCGCTTTTTGGGTCATTTTGGCCCGTGCATTGGCCAGTTCGGCTTCCTGGAAATCATATCCGCGGCGGACAAAAGATTCACGCTCGGGAAGAGATGCCATGCGCCTTTCACGGCACTCCACCGCCAGCGAACGGCAGATGCGTTCGGTAAAATAGGCCCGGGCCTGATCACGCAGCCTTTGGGCTTCGACAGCCATACGCTGCGCCAGGGAGGGCAGTCCTTGGCCGCCTCTTAACAGTAGCAGATGTTCCACAGGGCAGATGCTGATCTCGGCACTTTCCGTCTGCTTCATGCCCACCAGGCGGCATTCCACTGTTTCTTCATGGGCCAGTTCGGTAACTTCAGGATCAGCCTTTCGGATTACTGTTAGACGTGCCATATGGAATAAATATGGTTTTTGCGCTGTGGGGTCCACAAATACGGCCCCACGCAAAGCCTCTTTGCCGAGTTTTTGTCGGACCAACTCGCGGAAGCCTTCAAACACAGGCTCGCCGGGATGCAACCAAACACAATATTTGCGATCATCAGGGCGTAATATGGAAAATCGCTTAGATTGCGTCGGAGGATAGGTGTCAATAGCACTAAGCAATGGATCGATGGCCCCGTTTTGTGCAGGTCCAAGGTTGAAAAATCCTCCCAGGTCACCTTCGACCTTAATGCCGACCAATGGCGCGGTTGATGTCATAAATTTGCGCACATAACCGGGCAACAATCGGAAATACATCTCGTGTTCAATGCTTTCCCGCAAGCGTGGCAGTTCCTTTTTCACATCACCGCCATCCCCGAACAGACGTCGCTCCTGCTCCTGGATCGCTTTGACTTGCTCCTTTGTGAGACGTCCTTCCAATTCCCCTGCGATCTGGTTGACATCATCACCGGAAGCGATCCGCTCCATATATGCTTTAATGGAAACTTCGCTGAATATGCGGCCAATGCTGTCAAAGACTTTGTCGGATTTGAGTTGTTTGCGGATTTTTTCGAGCTTGTCCAGCAGGATTTTGAGAACCCGGCCCTCTCGTGTGGCAGGGGCCACAAGATTGAGGATGATTACGGGATCGTGTTTTTGGCCGTAACGATGGATACGCCCCATGCGCTGTTCAAGACGGGCAGGGTTCCATGGAACATCGTAATTGATCATGATCCAGCAAAACTGGAGATTAACGCCCTCGGCTGCAGCGTCTGTACAAATCATAAAGCGTGCGCCTTGTTCCGAGGCTGGTTTCCGGAAGCGTTCGATCTGTTCCTGTCGTTCCGTGTAGTGCATGCCCCCATGTATTTGTGCGATTTGGCCGGTATACCCCAGACCGCTCAGGCGACGGACAAGATAGTCAAGGGTGTCACGGTGCTCTGTAAAGACAAGGAATTTCTCACGGGAATATTTTTCCGCCGTGATCACCTCGCGCAGCTTTTCAAACTTCGATTCTCCGCCGTTCCTGTAAACTTGATCGGCTAAACTTCTGAGCCCTTGGACTTGCTCCTTTTCGGCCACAAGGTCGGCCAATGAAGCGGCGATAACACCTTGCAGCAATTTTTCCTCGGCGACCTCGTTCTCTTCAGCCCCGTCTTCAGAGCTTTCCTCATCGGCGGATTTCGATTCGAAAACATCGTCATCTTCTCGAATTCGTCGTTGAATCGTTATCAACTGTTCAATGGTTAAATGACCGGACTGCACATCATCGATGATCTTATCAAGCTTTTCGACTCGTCGCTCAAAGGAACGAAGCAACGCATATGTGCAACTGGCAAGGCGACGCTGAAATACGCCCATTGCCAACCGAGCTGCAGACTGGTTGAGCAGCTTGGCGCGATTGTAGACATAACGGAGGTATTCCGTGGTTTCGTCGTAAAGCCTTTGCTCACTGACATCGCCTTGCGATAACGAGAACCCCAATGTGTCTGAGAAGCGCTTTGGATAGAGGGGATTTCCATCGAGACGGACCATTTCCTCTTTGGTTCGACGGATGAAAAAGTGGCAGCGTTGTTCGGTTGGGAACTGATCGAAGGCTTCCGGGGTTGTCAGCACCTCAGGCTCAAGCAAACGCCAAAGAGCAAAATAGGGATAGTCTTTCCCCATATGCGGTGTCGCCGTCAGGAGTAGCAAATGATGGGCATGCCATGGCAGGTGCCAGCCATGTTCACCATTCTGAGCTCCGGCTAAGGCTTCGGCGAGTTTGTAGCGCCCAGTCTTTCGAATGCGGTAATCAACCCCGCGATCACAAGACAGCTTGTGAGCCTCATCAAAAACCACCAGTTCATAAGGTTCAACATCCTCTTCTGCGATTCGGGCAAAAACCCTTTCTCCCGCCAAAGTATCCATACTTACGATGACCCTGTCACTTTGCGGACCGATAAAAGGGTTGTTGTTTTTTGCACCACTTCCACTGACAATGTTAAACGGCAGACTGAACAACAATTGCAGCTCTTGCTGCCAATTGCCGACAAGACCCGCGGGCGGGATGATCAAAACGCGTTTTAATATTCGGCGCGACAGCATCTCGCGGATGTAGAGGCCCGTCATAATGGTTTTTCCGGCACCGGCATCATCTGCCAGCAGGAAACGGAGCCGCGCCTGTTTCAGCATGTGATCATAAACCGCAATCCGCTGATGGGGCAATGGATCGATACTTGCTATTTCAGTGGCAAAAGCCGGGTTCGCCAAGTGCCCAAAAGATAATCGCTCTCCCTCAATCAGCGACCTGACAATATCCGGATTGGCCGTGAAATCAAGTGCAGGTGGAGTGCCGCCATCAGGTGGCGGATCTTGTTCAGAAACTTGAAGATTGGAACCAACTTCACCAGAGAGTTCCAGTATGCGATTCCAAGAAAGTTGGGACGGTATGGACTTGGCATTTTCCCATCGATTGACTGTAGGGAACGACACACCGAGGCGCTCGGCAAGGTTGACCTGTGTCAATCCCATCCTCTCACGGAGTCGCTTGATCTTCGATGCGTAATCCTTGCTCGGTCTTTGGTCCATTGACGAATCTCCGATCGCTTCGAGGAACTTTTGGGTTAATATAACATATGATATATTGCTTGTCAATAAACCACGCGATTGACATGCACCTTGAGATCTTGTGGGTTCGGGATCCGGTTTCTTATTTTGACAAGAGTAATAAGCAAATTGGGCGTCTTGTAAAACAAAAGATCAGAACCCGTGGACGGACACGTAGGTTCAAGGCAACTTATTGGCGTGGGAACGTCCATAATTAAGCACGGAAAATCAATCTGTTACAATGCCAAACTCCCACACACTCCGTAAGGACATAGCCATTTTTGCCTTTCTTCATTGCTTCTTTCAGGGTTTCGATAGAGACGTGTATGAAGCTAAGCCCCTCCTGAGGATATAACTGACAAGATTCTTTCTGCTTTTGAGAGGAAAATAGTAAAAG
>CAYUCJ010000281.1:0-4757 GCA_964443285.1 uncultured Desulfobacteraceae bacterium
GAATATGCTTGAAAACCCGGCGGTCAGCCTCCTGATCGATACAAGAGAAGGGGGACTAAGATCCGGACACGCGGAAACCATGGCGTTGACCGTTTCCGGAAGGTCTCAAGCCGTGGAAACGGACGCAGAACGGCAGCGAGTACGTGAAGCGTTAATCCGTAACCATCCGGATATGAAGGGCTTTTTTGAAAACTCCGAAGGAGAACCCGTGCGAATCGTCATTGAATCGCTTTTGCTCCTTGAGGGTCCAACCAAGATCCACTACGCGAAGAACGCCCCATCGCTTAAGTTCGGCGGGGCATGAGGGGATAAAACCGGTTGGAGAACTCGGACCGGCCAAGGGACTCGAATTTTAAGAAGCGCAGTCTCAAAGACAGTGAAAGGAGATACCCGATATGAAAGAAGAACCTGTCCTGGTCAGTGGCGCCACCGGATATGTGGGTGGCCGCCTGGTTCCGCTGCTTCTGGATTCCGGGTATCGCGTGCGCGTTCTGGGACGTTCCCTCTCGAAACTCGAGTCGCGGCCCTGGGCGAAACACGAGAATATCGAGATGGCTCAAGCCGATTTTCTCGATTACCCGTCCCTCGAGAAGGCTGTCGATGGATGCCGGGCGGCCTTTTACCTGGTTCACTCCATGAACTCGCGGCACAGAGATTTTGCAAAGGCCGACAAGGAAGCGGCCCGGAATATGGCCAAAGCGGCCTCCCGGGCAGGAATGAATCGGATTATTTATCTCGGGGGCCTGGGTGCGCAAGGCCAGACCTTGAGCAAGCACCTGCGATCACGGATGGAAGTGGCTCACATCCTCCAGGCGGGAGTCCCCACCACGTTTCTCCGGGCGGCCATGATCCTGGGATCGGGCAGCGCATCCTTTGAGATGATGCGGTACCTGGTGGAGCGGTTGCCGGTGATGACCACGCCCCGGTGGGTGCAAAATCCGGTCCAGCCGATCGCCATCCGGGATGTCCTGGGCTATCTCAAAGGGTGCCTCGAGCACGAAGAAACCATTGGGGGAACCTTCGACATCGGGGGGCCTGACGTCCTGACCTACAAGCGGCTCATGGAGATATACGCAGAGGAAGCGGGCCTCGCCAGAAGATGGATCATTCCCGTCCCTTTACTCACCCCCCGCCTCAGTTCCTACTGGATCCATCTCATCACCCCCGTCCCTTCCCACATTGCGAGGCCGCTCGCCGAAGGACTCCGAAACCCGGTGGTGTGCACGGAAAATCGGATTCGTTCCATCATCCCACAGGACCTGCAGGGCGTAAGGGAAACCATCCGGCTGGCTCTTGGCAAAATAAAGGAGCAGTGCGTAGAGACCTGCTGGGCGGATGCCGGACCGATCGCGTACCCCGAATGGCACCTGTGCGGGGACGCCCCCTACGCGGGCGGAACCGTCATGGAAGCCGGTTACCGGGTGGTCCTGGATGCCCAGCCCGACGAGGTGTGGGCGCCCATCGCTCGCATCGGGGGAACCAGAGGGTGGTATTCTGCCAGATTTCTCTGGGCCTTTCGGGGTGTCGTGGATCGGCTGGTCGGCGGCTTGGGACTCAGGCGGGGGCGCCTCGATCCGGCCCGGCTGCGGCCGGGAGACCCGGTGGACTTCTTCCGGGTCCTGGAGGTTCGTAAACCGAACCGGCTCCTCCTGCTGGCGGAGATGAAATTTCCAGGGGAGGCGACCCTGGAATTTCGGATTTACCCCCTCCCGGAAGGAGGGACCGAGCTCCAGCAGCTCTCCCGGTTCCTGCCCAAAGGCGTTTCGGGCCTTGCTTACTGGTATGTCCTCTATCCCTTCCACCAGTTTGTCTTCAAAGGGATGTTGCGAGGCATCGCCCGGGCGGTGAGTAAGCCCATTAAGGAAGGCCCAGACCGCTTCGCCCCGAGGCTCCCCCACGTCTGCCGTATCGACCCGGGAAAGAATGCTTGAAATGCCGAAGCCGACACATCAATTGTGAGGAGGAAGAACATGGAAGCTCTGAAAAAATACTTTGAAAATATAAAGGGAACGGGTGTCATCGCCACGGCAGACGCGGATGGAAAAGTCAACACGGCGGTCTATTCCAGGCCGCATTTCCTGGAGGACGGCTCCCTTGCATTTATCATGAGAGACCGTCTCACCCACTACAATCTCCAGTCCAACCCCCATGCCGCCTACCTTTTCATGGAAGAGGGGCCGGGGTACAAGGGGAAGCGCTTACACCTGACGAAGATCGCTGAGGATGGGGACATGGATCGTATTCAAACCCTCACCCGGAGACAATACAAAAACGAAAAGGAGGGCGGGAGGTTTCTGGTGTCTTTCCAGGTGGACAAGGAATTGCCCCTAATCGGGGCAGGGGAAGAGCCCTCGGTTTGATGGGCAATGGTGTTGTGGGGGGGACAGCCTTGTCACTAAACGGTTCGGTTCCGAGCCTTCGCATAAGGCCGTGCAATGAAGCCCCGGTGAACGCTGAAGGAGTCTTTGTCCTCTATTGGATGACGGCCTTCAGGCGCCCGATCTGGAACTTTGCCCTTGACCGGGCTGTGGAGTGGAGCGGGGAACTCCGAAAACCGCTCGTGGTGCTGGAACCCCTGCGGTGTGACTACCCGTGGGCAAGCGACAGGATCCATGCATTCGTGCTGGAGGGAATGGCAGCGAACGCCCGCGAACTGGCAAAGAAGCCCGTCTTTTACTACCCTTACGCAGAGAGAAAAAAGGGCGAGGGTAAGGGACTGCTTGAGGCCCTTTCTCTGGATGCATGCGTGGTTATCGCGGATGATTTTCCGTGTTTTTTCCTCCCTTCAATGACCCGGGCTGCCGCTGGGAAGGTCAAGGTGCGGATGGAAAAGGTGGATGCCAACGGTCTTCTTCCGCTCCGCCTCTCGGAAAAGGTCTTTCTGTCTGCGTATCACTTCAGGCGTTTCGCACAGAAGCACCTCCCTCCGCTCCTCAACCAGCAGCCGAAGTCCCGCCCGTTCACCGGGCAAAAACTTCCCGGGCTTTTCTCCCTGCCGGGAAACATCGCTGAGAGATGGCCGCCCCTGACTACAGACCAACTCAAAGACGTGAGAGCCTTTGTAAGGGGGCTTCCCATAGACCACCGGGTGAGGCCCGTGGATTATCAGGGAGGGACCAGGGCGGCGCGGTCAAAGTTCAAATCGTTCCTGGAAGGGAAGCTCCCTTCCTATAAGACAGACCGCAACCACCCGGACAGGGAGGCCGCAAGCGGGCTCTCCCCCTATCTCCACTTCGGTCACATCTCCTCGCACGAAATTGTAAGTCGAGTCTTGGAAGAAGAGGGCTGGGCCCCTTTTCAACTCCAAAAGGAAGCCAAAGGGCAGCGGGAAAGCTGGTGGGGACTTAACGAACATGCGGAAGCCTTCCTGGACCAACTGGTCACCTGGCGGGAGCTCGGGTATCAGTTTTCCCACAAGCGACCGGACTACCCTGAATACTTCTCCCTGCCTACATGGGCATTGAAGACGATCCGGAAACATGAACAAGACCGGCGGCCTTTCCTTTACACCTTGGATGAGTTCGAGGAAGCCCGCACCCATGATCCGGTGTGGAACGCGGCCCAGAGACAGCTCCTCAAGGAAGGAAGGATCCACAACTACCTGCGCATGCTCTGGGGCAAGAAGATCCTGCACTGGTCCCGCACACCCAAAGAGGCATTGGGGATTATGGAACGGTTGAACAACCGTTACGCGATGGATGGACGAGACCCCAACTCCTATACGGGGATTTTCTGGGTGCTGGGCCGGCACGACAGGGCCTGGGGACCGGAGCGGGCTGTCTTCGGGAAGATTCGCTATATGACTTCAGAAAGTGCCATTCGAAAATTGAAGATGAAGGAATATCTCGCAAAATGGGCTCTTGTTTAATCCTCACCGCTATGACCTGTCATCCGCCGGACCCTCTGTGGACCTCAACAAGTGCAAGGGTACCGGGACGCTCTCCACATGCCCGGAATCTATTTTCAGATGGGCGCCTGATCTATCATTAAGGTATCTGCTTCCGGCTGAAGAGCGATGGCATGGTCAGATAATGCGTTAACATCTCATGATCTTTTGGATTTCCTCTGATCTGAGTACATCTCGCCAGCTTATGATCCCAACCGGTTTCCGCTCTTCATCAACAACCGGTATGCAAGAAATTCTGTGATTGTTAAAAATTTCAATTGCGTCATGGATACCTGCTTTTCGCGATAACGTAATAGGTTTTCTTGTCATTATTTGATGGGCCCTTCTATTGAGGGTTGCCAAGTCGTCCGCTGTTTCTGCAGCACTTCCAATGTTGGGGCTCAAGGCCTTTAGGAGGTCTCTATCAGAGATCACGCCCAATAGGATGCCCGATTCAACGACAAGGAGATGATGGAACCTGACTTTATCGAAAATTTCTTTAACAACCTTCAGCGAATCATCCATTTCGACAGTGACAACAGTTTTGCTCATGATCTTTTCTACATTCATGACATCTCCATAGTTTCCTGACACCGTCGATCATCCCTGCGGTTTTTTGCCCCATCCCCTGAAAAGCCCGCCATTTCATTTTCTTTCTCATATGCAAAATCAAGCGGACTCCTGGCCTTCAGGACATGTGTGTGGTGAAGGTGATAGCGCCTGTATTCCTCTGTTTCCGGAACAAAGGTCAGGGTCTTGCCCGGGAAGAACCACTGCCACACCAGTTCCTTTGCTACATTTTTATATTTTTTCTCCAGCAGGTCCACAAGAAACGTGCCTGCATACCCGGCTTCGAGATCTTTTTTGTGAA